>NZ_JBGOOI010000011.1:0-96125 GCF_041439605.1 Vibrio sp. 1F169
TCTTCAAGGGTTACCGTCCACAGTTCTACTTCCGTACAACTGACGTAACAGGCGATATCACTCTACCTGAAGGCGTAGAAATGGTAATGCCAGGTGACAACGTTCAAATGACTGTTGAGCTAATCGCTCCAATCGCAATGGACGAAGGTCTACGTTTCGCAATCCGCGAAGGTGGCCGTACTGTTGGTGCTGGTGTTGTAGCTAAAATCTTCGCTTAATAGCATTTAGATTTTTGCACACTCTTCATTAGAAGAACTGCATAAGAAAAGGGAAGCTTCGGCTTCCCTTTTATTTTTCCACGTTCCCACCACTTCTTTTTGCTTTCCCTTAGTATCATCCCCGTTCCTTGTCGTTCTGCTTTTGTCACACAACTTTTCTTCGAATGCTCTGCACAAATATATTCCGATTATTTTTCCAACACCACTTGCATACTAAAATGTGATCTGTATAATGCATCGCACTGGCTAACGCCGGTTTGTGAACCAATGAGCACTGAGGAGTAGGTCTTACCTAGTAATGTATACTCAGCTTATGTTCGCGGTTAATAAAAATAGTAAACCTTGTGTTTACTTCAAAAGTTAACTGACAATGCGTCCTAATCTTGGATGCTACGGTTTCACATAAATCAATCGGCATTCTCTCGTTCTTTCGAGCTTGAGTGGCGATATTGTTTGTGTAATTTTTAATAATTGGAGCTCTGTCTCATGCAGAACCAACGTATTCGTATCCGCCTTAAAGCGTTTGATTACAAGCTAATCGATGCTTCAACTGCGGAAATCGTTGAAACAGCAAAACGTACTGGCGCACAGGTTCGTGGTCCTATTCCACTTCCTACTCGTAAAGAGCGTTTCACTGTTCTTACCTCTCCACACGTCAACAAAGATGCACGTGATCAGTACGAAATTCGTACTCACAAGCGTTTGATCGACATCGTTGAGCCAACAGATAAAACTGTTGATGCTCTAATGCGTCTTGATCTTGCAGCTGGCGTTGATGTTCAAATCAGCCTAGGTTAAGGGAGATAAGAATAATGATTGGTCTAGTCGGACGTAAAGTGGGTATGACCCGCGTATTTACTGAAGAAGGCGTTTCTATCCCAGTAACTGTTGTTGAGGTTGAAGCGAACCGTATTTCTCAAGTTAAAACTCTTGAGACAGACGGCTACGCAGCAATCCAAGTAACTACTGGTGCTAAGAAAGCTAACCGTGTAACTAAACCTGAAGCTGGTCACTTCGCGAAAGCGGGTGTTGAAGCAGGTCGCGGTCTTTGGGAATTCCGTTTAGAAAACGGCGAAGAGTTTGAAGTTGGCGCTGAGCTAAACGTAGAACTTTTCAACGAAATTAAAAAAGTAGACGTTACTGGTACATCTAAAGGTAAAGGCTTCCAAGGCGCTATCAAGCGTTGGAACTTCTCTACTCAAGATATGACTCACGGTAACTCTTTGTCTCACCGCGCACCGGGTTCAATTGGCCAATGTCAAACTCCAGGCCGCGTGTTTAAAGGCAAGAAAATGGCAGGTCACATGGGTGCTGAGCGTGTAACGACTCAAAACCTAGAGATCGTACGTGTTGACGCTGAGCGCAATCTACTCCTTATTAAAGGTGCAGTACCAGGCTCAACAGGCGGTAACGTGATCGTAAAACCTGCTGTTAAAGCATAACGTCTAGGAGTAAGTAATGGAATTGATGGTTAAAGGTGCTGATGCACTAACTGTTTCCGAGACTACTTTCGGACGTGACTTTAACGAAGCTCTAGTACACCAAGTAGTTGTTGCGTATGCAGCAGGTGCTCGTCAAGGTACTCGTGCTCAAAAGACTCGTTCTGAAGTATCAGGCGGCGGTGCTAAGCCATGGCGCCAAAAAGGTACTGGCCGTGCACGTGCTGGTACAATTCGTAGCCCAATCTGGCGTACAGGTGGTGTTACTTTTGCTGCGAAACCACAAGATCACAGCCAAAAAGTTAACAAGAAAATGTACCGCGGTGCTATGAAAAGCATTCTTTCTGAGTTGATTCGTCAAGAGCGTCTAATCGTTGTTGATAACTTCTCTGTAGAAGCACCAAAAACAAAAGAACTTGTAGCTAAGCTTAAAGAGCTTGAGCTAAATGACGTTCTGATTGTGACTGGCGAAGTAGATGAAAATCTATTCTTAGCTGCTCGTAACCTATACAAAGTAGATGCACGTGATGTTGCTGGTGTTGATCCAGTATCACTAATCGCTTTCGACAAGGTTCTGATGACTGCTGATGCAGTTAAGCAAGTTGAGGAGATGCTAGCATGATCACTGAAGAGCGTATCTTAAAAGTTCTACGTGCTCCGCACATCTCTGAAAAAGCAACTATGGCAGCTGAGAAAGCGAACACTATCGTTTTCAAAGTAGCTAAAGATGCAACTAAGAAAGAGATCAAAGCAGCTGTAGAAAAGCTATTTGAAGTTGAAGTTAAGTCTGTAAATACTCTTGTATTAAAGGGTAAGACCAAACGTCAAGGTATGCGTGAAGGCCGTCGTTCAGACGTTAAGAAAGCCTACGTTACTTTGAAAGAAGGTCAAGATCTTGACTTCGTTGGCGGCGCGGAATAACAGGAGTAGTAAAAATGGCTATTGTTAAATGTAAGCCGACTTCCCCTGGTCGTCGTCACGTCGTTAAAGTTGTTAACGCTGACCTGCACAAGGGTAAGCCATACGCACCACTTCTAGAGAAAAACTCTAAGAACGGTGGTCGTAACAACAACGGTCGTATTACAGTACGTCACATCGGTGGTGGTCATAAACACCATTACCGTCTAGTTGACTTCAAACGTACTAAAGATGGCATCCCAGCGAAAGTTGAGCGTCTAGAATACGATCCAAACCGTAGTGCTAACATCGCTCTAGTTCTGTACGCAGACGGTGAGCGTCGTTACATCATTGCACCTAAAGGTGTTAACGCAGGCGACCAGATTCAATCTGGCGTAGATGCTGCAATCAAAGCAGGTAACACTCTGCCGATGCGCAACATCCCAGTAGGTTCTACTGTACACTGTGTTGAACTTAAGCCTGGTAAAGGTGCACAACTAGCTCGTTCGGCTGGTGCTTATGCTCAAATCATCGCTCGCGATGGTGCATACGTAACTATCCGTCTACGTTCTGGTGAAATGCGCAAAGTTCTTTCTGAAGGTCGTGCAACGATCGGTGAAGTTGGTAACTCTGAGCATATGCTACGTGAACTTGGTAAAGCTGGTGCTTCACGCTGGCGCGGCGTACGTCCAACCGTACGTGGTGTAGTAATGAACCCGGTGGATCACCCACATGGTGGTGGTGAAGGCCGCACATCTGGTGGTCGTCACCCAGTATCTCCTTGGGGCGTTCCTACTAAGGGCTTCAAGACTCGTAAGAATAAGCGCACTGACAAGTACATCGTACGTCGTCGCACTAAATAATTTATAAAGAGGAATCGCCATGCCACGTTCTCTCAAGAAAGGTCCTTTTATTGACCTACACTTGCTGAAGAAGGTAGAGAAAGCGGTGGAAAGCGGAGACAAAAAGCCTATTAAGACTTGGTCCCGTCGCTCAATGATCATCCCAACAATGATTGGTTTGACCATCGCTGTCCATAATGGTCGTCAGCACGTCCCAGTTTTCGTTACCGAAGAAATGATCGGTCACAAACTAGGCGAATTTGCACCAACTCGTACTTATCGCGGTCATGCTGCAGATAAGAAAGCTAAGAAGAAATAAGGAGTAGATGATGGAAGCTTTAGCTAAACATAACTTTGCTCGTATTTCTCCACAGAAAGCTCGCTTAGTTGCAGACCAAATTCGCGGTAAGTCGGTAGACCAGGCTCTAGAAATTCTAACTTTCAGCAACAAAAAAGCTGCTGTTTTAGTTAAGAAAGTTCTTGAGTCAGCTATCGCTAACGCGGAACATAACGAAGGTGCAGATATCGACGATCTAAATGTCGCTAAAATCTTCGTAGATGAGGGCCCTATCATGAAGCGTATTATGCCTCGTGCTAAAGGTCGTGCGGATCGTATCTTGAAGCGTTCAAGCCACATCACTATTGTTGTAGCAGATCGCTAAAGACTAGGAGAGTAAGCAATGGGTCAGAAAGTACATCCTAATGGTATTCGTCTTGGCATCGTCAAGCCTTGGAATGCTACATGGTTTGCTAATACCAACGAATTCGCTGACAACCTAGACGGCGACTTCAAGGTACGTCAGTTCCTTACCAAGGAACTACAAAAAGCATCATTATCTCGTATCGTTATCGAGCGTCCAGCTAAGAGCATCCGTGTGACTATTCACACAGCTCGTCCTGGCGTTGTTATCGGTAAGAAAGGTGAAGACGTAGAGAAGCTACGCGCAGCTGTAGCTAAAATCGCAGGTGTACCAGCGCAAATTAACATCGCTGAAGTACGTAAGCCTGAGCTAGATGGTCAGCTTGTAGCTGATAGCATCGCGTCTCAACTAGAGCGTCGTGTTATGTTCCGTCGTGCAATGAAGCGTGCGGTACAAAATGCTATGCGTCTAGGCGCTAAAGGCATCAAAGTACAAGTAGGCGGCCGTCTTGGCGGTGCTGAAATCGCACGTTCAGAGTGGTACCGTGAAGGCCGTGTGCCTCTACACACTCTACGTGCAGACATTGATTACGCAACTTCTTCGGCTCACACTCAATACGGTGTGATCGGCATTAAAGTTTGGATCTTCAAAGGTGAGATTCTAGGCGGTATGCCAGCTGCTAACGCAGTAGAGCCAAAAGGCGATAAGCCTAAGAAGCAGCGTAAAGGCCGTAAGTAAGGAGTCGAACGATGCTACAACCAAAACGTACTAAGTTCCGCAAGGTTATGACTGGTCGTAACCGTGGTCTAGCTAAAGGTACTGAAGTAAGCTTCGGCGAATTCGGTCTTAAAGCTGTTGGCCGTGGTCGCCTGACTGCACGTCAAATCGAAGCGGCACGTCGTGCTATGACACGTCACATTAAGCGTCAAGGTCAAATCTGGATCCGTGTGTTCCCAGACAAACCTATTACTGAAAAGCCTCTTGAAGTTCGTCAAGGTAAAGGTAAAGGTTCAGTTGCGTACTGGGTTGCTCAAATCCAACCAGGCAAAGTTATGTACGAGATGAATGGCGTACCTGAAGAGTTGGCACGTGAAGCGTTCCGCCTAGCGGCACGTAAACTGCCTGTTAAAACTACTTTTGTAACTAAGCAGGTGATGTGATGAAAGCACAAGATCTACGCGAAAAGAACGTTGAAGAGCTTAACGCTGAGCTATTGAATTTGCTACGTGAACAGTTCAACTTGCGCATGCAAGCTGCAACTGGTCAACTACAGCAAACTCATACTCTAAAAGCTGTACGCCGTGACATCGCACGTGTGAAAACTGTTTTGACTGAAAAGGCAGGCGCATAATGAGCGAAACTAACCGCATCCAGCAAGGCCGTGTAGTAAGTGACAAGATGGACAAGTCTATCGTTGTTGCTATTGAGCGTACTGTAAAACACCCAATTTACGGTAAGTTCATCAAACGCACGACTAAAGTACACGCACACGACGAAGACAACACTTGTGGCCTAGGCGACAAAGTTGAAATCGCTGAGTGTCGTCCTCTGTCTAAGACTAAGTCTTGGACATTGGTTAAAGTTCTAGAAAAAGCGAAGATTTAATCTTTGTAATTCTATAACTTATAAGCGGCTCCAAATAATTTTTTGGAGCCGCTTGTTTTTTGTCTACCCAATTTAAAAAAAGGGTGGTACAATTCGCGTCCCTTTTAAAGAGGCAGCCCGACCCGAGAGGGTCTAGTTTTAATATTTAGCGGAGCACTAACAATGATCCAGATGCAAAGTACACTTGACGCAGCAGATAACTCTGGCGCGCGCAAGGTAATGTGTATTAAGGTTCTGGGTGGCTCTCACCGCCGTTATGCACATATCGGTGACGTCATCAAGGTTACAGTGAAGGAAGCGATTCCTCGCGGTAAAGTAAAGAAAGGTGATGTTCTGAAGGCGGTAGTAGTGCGCACCCGTAAAGGCGTTCGTCGCCCAGACGGTTCTGTCATTCGCTTCGACAGTAATGCTTGTGTATTGTTAAATGACACTACTGAGCAACCAGTCGGCACACGTATCTTTGGTCCTGTGACTCGTGAACTTCGTAACGCGAAATTCATGAAGATTGTATCACTTGCACCTGAAGTTCTGTAAGGAGCGGCAACATGGCAGCTAAAATCCGTCGTAATGACGAAGTAATCATTCTTGCTGGTAAAGATAAAGGCAAGAAAGGTAAAGTAACTAAGGTTCTGACAACTGGTAAAGTTGTTGTTGAAGGCATCAATCTTGTTAAAAAACACCAAAAGCCGGTTCCGGCTCTAGGTCAACAAGGTGGCATCGTTGAACAAGAAGCAGCTATTGATGCTTCTAACGTTGCAGTCTTTAACGCGGCTACTGGTAAAGCAGACCGTATCGGTTTCCGTATCGAAGATGGCAAGAAAGTTCGTTTCTTCAAATCTAACGGCGAAACTGTTTCTAACTAATTAGAAGTAATTTGGAGTTCTACTATGGCGAAACTGCATGATTACTACAAGTCGTCTGTAGTCGCTGAGCTTACCAAAGAGTTCAGCTACACAAGCGTCATGCAAGTCCCTAGGATTGAGAAAATCACCCTAAACATGGGCGTTGGTGAAGCAATCAACGATAAGAAACTGCTAGAAAACGCAGCGTCTGATATGGCAACGATCTCTGGTCAAAAGCCTCTTATCACGAAAGCGCGTAAATCTGTAGCTGGTTTCAAAATTCGTGAAGGCTACCCAATTGGTTGTAAAGTAACCTTGCGTGGTGAGCGCATGTGGGAATTTTTAGAGCGTTTAATCTCTATCGCACTTCCACGTGTACGTGATTTCCGTGGTGTTAGCGCTAAGTCTTTTGACGGACGCGGTAACTACAGCATGGGCGTTCGCGAGCAAATCATCTTTCCGGAAATCGACTACGATAAAGTCGATCGTGTCCGCGGTCTTGATATTACTATCACGACATCTGCGGGATCCGATGAGGAAGGCCGAGCTCTGCTGGCTGCCTTTAACTTCCCATTCCGTAAGTAAGGGTAGGGTTACTGTTATGGCTAAACAATCAATGAAAGCACGTGAAGCTAAACGTGCAAAACTAGTAGTTAAGTTCGCTGAAAAGCGTTCTGCGCTAAAAGTTATCATTAGCGATGTAAACGCATCTGAAGAAGATCGTTGGAATGCGGTTCTTAAACTGCAATCTCTTCCACGTGATTCAAGTGCATCACGTCAGCGCAACCGTTGCAACCAAACTGGTCGTCCACACGGTTACCTACGTAAATTCGGTCTAAGCCGTATTAAGGTTCGCGAAGCTTGCATGAAAGGCGAGATTCCGGGTCTTCGTAAGGCTAGCTGGTAATTGCCACTTAATCATTTGGAGTAAATCTTATGAGCATGCAAGATCCGATTTCGGATATGCTGACCCGCGTTCGTAACGGTCAGGCAGCAAATAAAGTTGCTGTAAAAATGCCTTCTTCAAAGCTTAAAGTTGCAATTGCTGCATTACTTAAAGCTGAAGGTTACATCGTAGACTTCGCTGTTGACAGCGAAGCAAAACCTGAGCTAGAAGTTACTCTTAAGTACTTCCAAGCTAAACCTGTAATCGAGCAAATCAAGCGCGTATCACGTCCTGGTCTAAGAGTTTATAAAAATAAAGACTCTTTACCTACAGTGATGGGTGGTCTTGGTATTGCAGTTGTTTCTACTTCCAAGGGTCTGATGTCTGACCGTGCTGCTCGTAAAGCAGGTCTTGGCGGTGAAATCATCTGTTACGTAGCTTAAGGAGTAGATTATGTCTCGTGTTGCTAAAGCACCTGTCGCTATTCCAGCTGGCGTAGAGGTGAAACTAAACGGCCAAGAAGTTACTGTAAAAGGTAGCAAAGGTGAGCTTACTCGCGTTCTTAACAGCGCCGTAGTTATTGCACAGGAAGAAAACAACCTAACTTTCGGTCCGAAAGAAGGTGTTACTAACGCATGGGCACAAGCTGGTACAGCTCGCGCTCTAGTTAATAACATGGTTGTGGGTGTTACTGAGGGCTTCACTAAGAAGCTAACTCTTAAGGGTGTTGGTTACCGTGCTGCTATGAAAGGCAACGCTGTAGGTCTAACTCTTGGTTTTTCTCACCCAGTAGAGCACGCTCTACCTGAAGGTATTAAAGCTGAGTGCCCTAGCCAAACTGAGATCGTTATTACTGGTTGCGATAAGCAAGTAGTAGGTCAAGTTGCGGCTGACATTCGTTCTTACCGTGCTCCTGAGCCTTACAAAGGCAAAGGTGTTCGTTACGCAGATGAAAATGTGCGTACTAAAGAAGCTAAGAAGAAGTAAGGTATCACTATGGATAAGAAAGCATCTCGCATCCGTCGTGCTACACGTGCACGTCGTAAGATTGCAGAACTTGGTGCAACTCGCCTGGTAGTACATCGTACTCCTCGCCATGTTTACGCTCAAGTTATCTCGGCAAACGGCTCTGAGGTTATCGCAGCTGCTTCTACTGTAGAAAAAGCGATCCGTGAGCAAGTTAAGAACACTGGTAACGTCGATGCAGCTAAAGCAGTTGGTAAAGCTGTTGCTGAGCGCGCTCTTGAAAAAGGCGTAGCTTCAGTTGCATTTGACCGTTCTGGTTTCCAATACCACGGTCGAGTAGCGGCGCTAGCAGAATCTGCTCGCGAAGCTGGTCTGAAATTCTAAGGTAGGGTTGGAAGATGGCTAAAGAACAACAACAAGCTAATGATTTGCAAGAAAAGCTGATCGCTGTTAACCGTGTATCTAAGACGGTTAAAGGTGGTCGAATCATGAGCTTCACTGCACTAACAGTAGTTGGTGACGGTAATGGTCGCGTAGGTTTCGGTTACGGCAAAGCTCGTGAAGTACCTGCAGCGATTCAAAAAGCAATGGAAAAAGCGCGTCGTAACATGGTTACTGTTGCGCTTAACGAAGGCACTCTTCACCACCCGGTGAAAGGTCGTCATTCGGGCTCTAAAGTTTACATGCAGCCAGCTGCTGAAGGTACAGGTGTTATTGCCGGTGGTGCAATGCGTGCCGTACTTGAAGTTGCAGGCGTACATAACGTTCTTTCTAAAGCATACGGTTCAACGAACCCAATCAACGTTGTTCGCGCAACGATTGGTGCTCTAGTAGACGTTAAGTCACCAGAAATGGTTGCTGCTAAACGTGGTCTAACTGTTGAATCTATTTCGGAGTAAGCACACGATGGCAACTATTAAAGTAACTCAAACTAAAAGCTCAATTGGTCGCCTACCTAAGCACAAAGCGTGTCTTAAAGGTCTAGGTCTTCGTCGCATCAACCATACAGTAGAACTTGAAGATACTCCGTGCGTACGCGGTATGATCAACAAGGTTTACTACATGGTTAAGATTGAGGAGTAATCAGAATGCGTTTGAATACTCTATCACCGGCTGCTGGCTCTAAACCTTCTAAGAAGCGTGTAGGTCGTGGTATCGGTTCTGGCCTTGGTAAAACAGGTGGCCGCGGTCACAAAGGTCAAAAGTCACGTTCTGGCGGCTCTGTTCGTCCAGGTTTTGAAGGCGGTCAAATGCCTCTAAAACAACGTCTACCTAAATTCGGTTTCACTTCTCGTAAGAGCCTAGTGTCTGCTGAAGTTCGTCTAGCTGAGCTAGCGAAAGTAACAGGTGACGTAGTTGATCTTAACAGCCTTAAAGCTGCTAACGTTATCACTAAGAACATCGAGTTTGTTAAGATCGTTCTTTCTGGTGACCTAAGCAAAGCTGTGACTGTTAAAGGTCTACGCGTGACTAAAGGCGCTAAAGCTGCAATCGAAGCTGCAGGCGGTAAAATCGAGGAATAATCTCGAGGAACGAGGTACAGATGGCTAAGAAACCAGGAAAAGATTTTCGTAGTGCTCAGAGCGGCTTAAGTGAACTAAAGTCGCGCTTATTATTCGTAATTGGTGCACTTTTAGTATTCCGAGCCGGCTCTTTTGTGCCGATCCCTGGTATTGACGCAGCTGTACTTGCCGATTTGTTCGATCAGCAAAAAGGTACCATCGTAGAAATGTTTAACATGTTCTCCGGTGGTGCTCTTGAGCGTGCATCTATATTAGCATTGGGTATCATGCCGTACATTTCGGCATCGATCGTAGTCCAATTGCTAACTGTAGTTCATCCAGCGTTAGCGGAACTCAAAAAAGAGGGTGAAGCAGGCCGTCGTAAGATAAGCCAATATACACGCTACGGCACGCTTGTACTTGCAACATTCCAAGCTATTGGTATCGCAACAGGCTTACCAAACATGGTCGACAATCTGGTTGTTATCAACCAAACCATGTTTACGCTTATTGCTACCGTGAGTTTAGTAACTGGTACCATGTTTTTGATGTGGTTAGGTGAACAAATCACTGAGCGAGGAATCGGTAATGGTATTTCCATTCTGATTTTTGCAGGTATTGTTGCTGGATTGCCTTCTGCAATCGGTCAAACAATCGAGCAAGCGCGTCAAGGTGAATTGCATGTGCTTCTTCTGTTGTTTATCGCGGTATTGTCTTTTGCTGTAATTTACTTCGTAGTTTTCATGGAACGTGGTCAACGTCGTATCGTCGTTAACTATGCGAAGCGTCAACAAGGTCGTAAAGTTTTTGCAGCTCAAAGCTCTCACTTGCCTCTTAAGATTAATATGGCAGGTGTTATTCCAGCGATTTTTGCATCAAGTATTATTTTGTTCCCAGGAACATTAGCACAATGGTTTGGTCAAAATGGTGAAAGCAGCGCGTTCGGTTGGTTAACTGACGTGTCATTAGCTCTTAGCCCAGGTCAACCTTTGTATGTAATGCTTTATGCAGCAGCTATAATCTTCTTCTGTTTCTTCTATACAGCGTTGGTGTTTAACCCGCGTGAAACAGCTGATAATTTGAAGAAGTCTGGTGCATTCGTACCCGGTATCCGCCCAGGTGAGCAGACAGCGAAATATATCGATAAAGTGATGACTAGGCTAACCCTTGCGGGCGCTCTATACATTACTTTTATATGTCTGATTCCTGAATTCATGATGGTCGCGTGGAACGTTCGTTTCTACTTCGGCGGCACATCACTACTAATCGTAGTGGTAGTTATCATGGATTTCATGGCACAGGTACAGACTCATCTGATGTCACAACAGTATGATTCTGTGTTAAAGAAAGCGAATCTGAAAGGTTACGGCCGTTAATTCGGTAGTAATTATTTCGATTCCATTTACGGAGTTTAGCAATGAAAGTTCGTGCTTCCGTTAAAAAAATCTGCCGTAACTGTAAAGTTATCAAGCGTAACGGTGTCGTTCGCGTGATTTGCAGTGAGCCAAAGCATAAGCAACGCCAAGGCTAAGCAGCAGAAATTTTTACTTGAAATACTAGGTAGAGTCGAGTATATTCCTCGGCCTACCTTTTGCGTGCAAAAGAAGTAGTATGCCGCAGCGTATCCATAACGGGCTTTGCTGCGGATAATTCTTTTATGAACCCCCTTAGGAGTGAATAATGGCCCGTATAGCCGGCATTAACATTCCTGATCATAAGCATTCTGTAATTGCACTTACTGCAATCTACGGTATTGGCAAAACTCGCTCTCAAGCTATTCTAGCTGAAGTGGGTATTGCTGAAGATGCTAAGATCAGTGAACTAACTGAAGAGCAGATCGATCAACTGCGTGATGGTGTAGCTAAATACACTGTAGAAGGTGATCTACGTCGTGAAGTATCGATGAACATCAAGCGTCTTATGGACCTTGGCTGTTACCGCGGTCTTCGTCATCGTCGCAGTCTACCACTACGTGGACAGCGTACTAAAACCAACGCTCGCACCCGTAAGGGTCCGCGCAAGCCGATCAAGAAATAGTCGGATAAGGTAGAGTACAATGGCAAAACAACCAACTCGCGCGCGTAAGCGCGTACGCAAGCAAGTAGCTGATGGCGTAGCGCACATTCATGCTTCTTTCAACAACACAATCGTAACTATCACTGACCGTCAAGGCAACGCTCTTGCATGGGCTACAGCAGGTGGTTCAGGTTTCCGTGGTTCTCGTAAATCTACTCCGTTCGCAGCACAAGTTGCAGCTGAGCGTTGTGGTGAAATGGCTAAAGAATATGGCCTAAAGAACTTGGAAGTTATGGTTAAGGGTCCAGGTCCAGGTCGCGAATCTACTGTTCGTGCACTGAACGCTGCTGGTTTCCGTATCACTAACATTGTTGATGCGACACCAATCCCTCATAACGGTTGTCGTCCACCTAAGAAACGTCGCGTTTAAGTTTCGTTTCTAGGAATATTGGAGAAAGATCATGGCAAGATATTTGGGTCCTAAGCTGAAGCTTAGCCGTCGCGAAGGTACTGACTTATTCCTTAAGTCTGGTGTCCGTGCGATCGATACCAAGTGTAAAATTGATAACGCACCAGGTGTACACGGCGCTCGTCGCGGTCGTCTATCTGAGTATGGCGTTCAGCTTCGTGAGAAGCAAAAAGTTCGTCGTATTTACGGCGTTCTAGAAAAACAATTCCGCAACTACTACAAAGAAGCTGCACGTCTTAAAGGCAACACAGGTGCAAACCTGCTTCAGCTTCTTGAAGGTCGTCTTGATAACGTAGTTTACCGTATGGGCTTTGGCGCTACTCGTGCTGAATCTCGTCAACTAGTTAGCCACAAGTCTATTCTAGTTAACGGTAAAGTTGTAAACGTTCCTTCTTTCAAAGTAGCGGCAAACGACGTTGTTTCTATCCGCGAGAAAGCTAAACAGCAATCTCGTATTAAAGCGGCTCTAGAAGTTGCTGAACAACGTGAAAAGCCAACTTGGATTGAAGTAGATGCTGGCAAAATGGAAGGTACATTCAAGCGTATGCCTGAGCGTTCTGACCTATCAGCTGACATCAATGAACACTTGATCGTCGAACTTTACTCTAAGTAAGGTTAAAAAAAGAGAGGACACAATGCAGGGTTCTGTAACAGAATTTCTTAAGCCGCGTCTTGTTGACATTGAACAGATCAATACGACACACGCGAAAGTAACTCTTGAGCCATTAGAGCGCGGTTTCGGCCATACTCTAGGTAATGCTCTTCGCCGCATTCTTCTATCTTCTATGCCGGGTTGTGCCGTAACAGAAGTTGAAATCGAAGGTGTGCTACACGAATACAGCACTAAAGAAGGCGTTCAGGAAGATATCCTGGAAATCCTTCTAAACCTTAAAGGTTTAGCTGTACGCGTTGCTGAAGGCAAAGATGAAGTGTTTATTACACTGAACAAATCAGGCTCAGGCCCTGTTGTTGCAGGTGACATCACCCACGATGGTGATGTAGAGATCGCTAACCCTGAGCACGTAATTTGTCACCTAACGGATGACAACGCTGAGATCGCTATGCGTATCAAAGTAGAACGTGGTCGTGGTTACGTTCCAGCTTCAGCTCGTATCCATACTGAAGAAGATGAGCGTCCAATCGGTCGTCTACTTGTTGACGCTACTTACAGCCCGGTCGATAAAATCGCCTATGCTGTTGAAGCGGCACGTGTAGAACAACGTACTGACTTAGACAAGCTTGTTATCGATATGGAAACGAACGGTACTCTAGAACCTGAGGAAGCAATCCGTCGTGCAGCTACTATTTTAGCTGAACAACTGGATGCGTTCGTAGATCTTCGTGATGTACGTGTACCTGAGGAGAAGGAAGAGAAGCCAGAATTCGATCCTATCCTACTACGTCCTGTAGACGATCTTGAACTAACAGTTCGCTCTGCTAACTGTTTGAAAGCAGAAGCGATTCACTACATCGGTGATCTTGTACAGCGCACTGAGGTTGAGCTACTTAAAACGCCAAACCTTGGTAAGAAATCTCTTACAGAGATTAAAGATGTGCTTGCTTCACGTGGTCTTTCTCTAGGCATGCGCCTAGAAAACTGGCCACCAGCGTCAATCGCTGAAGATTAATCGAAAAGTTAGAAGGATTAGGTCATGCGCCATCGTAAAAGTGGTCGTCAACTCAACCGCAACAGCAGTCATCGCAAAGCGATGTTCAGCAACATGGCTAGCTCTCTTGTTCGTCACGAAGTTATTAAAACTACCGTGCCTAAAGCAAAAGAACTACGTCGCGTAATTGAGCCATTGATTACCCTAGCTAAGACAGACAGTGTTGCTAACCGTCGTCTTGCATTTGCTCGCACTCGTGATAACGAAGTTGTGGCAAAACTATTTAATGAACTAGGCCCGCGTTTCGCGGCTCGCCAAGGTGGTTACACTCGCATTCTTAAATGTGGTTTCCGTACTGGTGATAAAGCTCCAATGGCTTACATTGAGCTTGTAGACCGCCCAGCTGCTGAAGAAGCTGCTGAGTAATCTATACTAGATTCTTAATACAAAAGCCGAGCATTAGCTCGGCTTTTTTGTATCTGTAGAATTAGGAGACCGACATAAGAATTGCACCACGATATTTGGCACTTTTCTTTACCTTCTCTGCTCCATTTCTCAATAATATCTCGTATCTCGTATCTCGTATCTCGTATCTCTTTTGTTCAGCGCACAAAAAAGAGCACCGAAGCGCCCTTTAAGTATTTTAAATCAATTATTAATCACTGGTTATTACAACCAAATAGCTTCGAGTGAATCAACGAGACCGCTTGTTGCGCCTTGTGACTCTAGCCCTTGAATAATGATTGGTGCAAACGCCGCAACCATTGATGAATCCATACCTAATCCTGAAAATGCATTTTCAACAGATGTTTTTGAGTCCAATACTGACGTTAAACCGGTAGAATCAAGCGTCGACATTCCAGGGAAAAGCATTTCGAGCTCTTGGTTGTCAAAGTTATCAAGGGTATTTTGGGCAAGAGCTAGCATGGAGCCTACTCCACCTATAGCTTGCTCATTTGTTACAGATGCTTTGTCACTTAGGGAATTAGCAAGGGTGCTCGTAAATGGTGTTGCTTCATTTTTTTGAGACCACATGTCTACAGCGGCCATAAGGGCTGTTTGTGATAGTTGGGAATAGTTAATATCAGAAGTTGGGCTAACTTGTTCTGACTCGCTAGTACTAGCGCAAGATACCACAGCAAGGCTGCTTAAAACGGTGATGAGTACTTTCTTCATTATTCGTCCTTAAGTAATAAAGTAATTTACTCTTTCACTATAAACGAAAAACGGCGATGTAGTCACATCGCCGTTGAGCTAATTCAGTCTAATTTACCTATAGTTTTTTGTTTTACTAAAGGTTTTTATAGAAATTAAAGAATTGCTAGAAGTTCTACTTCGAATACTAGAGCAGCAAATGGTGGGATTGCAGCACCTGCGCCACGCTCACCGTATGCTAGATCTTGAGGGATGTATAGCTTCCACTTAGAGCCAACAGGCATCATTTGTAGAGCTTGTACCCAACCTTGAATTACGCCAGTTACTGGGAATTCAGCAGGTTGACCGCGAGATACAGAGCTATCGAAAACTGTACCGTCAGTTAGTTCGCCGTGGTAGTGAACGCGCACTTGCTTGTCTGCAGTTGGGATTTCGCCAGTACCTTCAGTTAGTACTTCGTACTGAAGACCAGACTCAAGAACTGTAACTTCTGAACGAAGAGCGTTGTCAGCTAGGAAAGCTTCGCCGTCAGCAGCAGCAGCTTTAGCTAGTTCTTGACGTGCAGCTTCACCACGAGTGTGTAGCTCTTGTAGTGCGTTGTTGATTTCGTCAACTTCGATAGCTGGCATGTCGCCAACTAGAGCTGTTGCGATACCAGCAGCGATTGCATCAACGTTTAGGCCTTCAAGACCAGAACCAGCAAGTTGTTGGCCCATTTGTAGACCGATACCGTAGCTAGCTTTTTGCTCTACAGTTTCAAATTTTACTTCAGACATGAAAAGTCACTCTTTTTGTCAGTACTAAAAGGGTAAGAATACCAGTATTAGCAGCCTGAATAAACGGCTAGCCTCTGATCACTTACGCTTTACCGTGTCCAAATCACAGCTATGTCAATTTTCTTGCTTTGCTCTCTGTTGTCGCGGAAAGATCTATACTGTTGGTACTTTGGTTTTTATACTGTAGTTATTCAATGTATAGGACGCAGTGGCATGAATCGTCGTCAAAAGAAAAAACAGAAAGTAGACCACTTAGCAGAGTTCAAGGACCGACTGAATCAGGTCAAAGAGAAACTAAGCTCGATCGATCTAAAGAAAATGAAAACCTCAACAGTGCAAACTTGGGGATCATTGCCGAAATTACACCAGAAATTATTGATGGTGATTTCGCCGATCATATTAATCTTATTGTTTGCACCGCTACCAGAGCCTAAAGTAGACAACGCACCAGCAACATCTCGTGTTGAGCTTGAGATAAATACTGTTGGCTTAAGCGAGCAGAAAAATGCTAAAAGTAATTCTTCTGAGCCAACCAGTTGGCAAGAGTATCTTGTTAAGCAAGGGGATACGTTAGCGCAGGTTTTTCGAAATAACGACTTACCGTTGTCTGACTTGAACGCGCTAGTGCGTATTGAAGGGGCAGACAAACCACTTAGTCAGATTCGTAAAGGCCAGCTAGTTCGATTCAAACTCGCCGAGACCGGGAAACTAGACATTCTTCAGCTAGAAAAAGGCAACACTTCGGTGATGTTTTTCCGATTGTCAGACGGTGGCTTTGGCCGTAGTAAGTAGCTCAATTCTGAGCCTGCGTTTAAGCGTTTTGTCAGATACAGATAGTCGATAGAAAAGAGCTAATGATTAGCTCTTTTTTTTGGTCGCTTGAAAGGTGCAAGCGGTAAGATGATGAGCATAATTCCGATAAAGGTTAACGTATCTGGAATCTCATCAAACCATATCGCGCCTATTATGGCGACAAACACTAAGCCTGAGTATTCAGCCAAGGCAATTTGACTAGAGTGTGCTTTTTGGTAGGCAGCGACCGCAAGTCCGTTGTAGCTTAAGATTAGCGTCGCACTTAATGCTATGTATCCCAAATGCTCCACAGACACCGGCTGCCAGTATAAGAAGCACAGTACTAATGAGGCTGGAATAGAGCATAAGGTTGTCCACCACAGCGTAGTGACCACCGTTTGCTCACTAGGAAGCTTTCTTACCAATACATTGAATAGTGCGAGGGTGAGTGCTGTACCCAAAGCAAACAGTGCTGCCCAATGAAATTGTGATGGCCTCAAGACAATCAATGCACCAATAAAACCGATAGTGGTGGCGATAACCTTGACAAGTGCCGGTTGCTCTTTCAGTAGAAACATAGAGAGAGGTAACATCAACAGGGGCGCGACGTAAAATACTGCGTTGGCGGTAGCCAAAGAAAGGTGGGTGATCGCGACGACCATACATCCGCTGCCGATTAGGATCAGTTGTCCTCGAATAAAGGTCACTTTAGCTTGTTGTAAGCGTCGTTGTTCTTTTTTCTGTTGTAGCCACAAAGGGGTGATGATGAGCAGAGATATCAACTGTCGGAAAAAAATATACTGAAGAGGCGGTACTTCGCCATTCAACAGTTTTACCGCTACGTCGGAAAGCGAGGCAAACAAGTTACCTGCAACCAACAATAGAATACCGACAGTGATATTCGTCATTACTTTTCAAATCTCATGTCTACATGCGGAATATCGTCTTCCAGATACATCTCAGAGATAGTTTCGAACCCGTGATTCGCATAGAAGTTTTCTAGGTGTTGTTGCGCGCCAATATCGATGGTCTTGCTCGGCCAAAGAGTCTCACAGCGTGTTAACGCTTCTTTGATCAATTGATGACCCAAGCCATCACCTCTTGCTGATTGCTTGGTCGCTACTCGGCCGATGCTGGTATTGTCGTAAGAAGTACCTGGTGGTAACAAACGGGCACACGCCACTAGCTCTGCATCAGCATAGCCAAGCAAGTGTTCAACACCTGCGAGTGTATCTTTACCATCGAGCTCTGGATAAGGGCAATTTTGCTCAACGACGAACACATCTACTCGTAATTTAAGTAGTTGATAAAGCTGTTGTGTTGAAAGTTCAGAGAAGGGAATTGAGTGCCAAGTGATCATGTTTACATCCAGAGGTTATCGATGCTCTGAATGTACTATGTGCGATGATGGTTGGCATTAACTATTGTTAATTCGACCTTTAATTCTGCTCAGACTGATCGCGGTTATTCCTAGGTAAGCGGCAATTTGATTGTCGTTCAAGCGCTGTTCAAGGTCGGGATAATGTTCGCAGAAAAGCTGATAGCGTTGCTCGGGAGTATAGAGCAGCATAAAGCGTTCTTTGTTTTCCTTATGCATCAGCTGAGTTTCTAATAACTTTAAATACAAAGGGTTGTTTGATGCGCGCCACTCGATAACCGCATTCATTGGTAGTTCTAACATAGTAATTGGTGTAAGCGTTTCTAATAGGTAAGGGGACGCTTGGTTTTTTATCAAACTCTCAAAGCCGATGATCCAATCTTGTTCCCAGTAGAACTCTTTGCTGTATTGCTTACCGTCATTAGTGAGATAACAAGCGTGGCACAAGCCTTCAAGTACAAAGTAGATTGAACTCGCCATTTCACCTTGATTGATCAGGATGTGTCTGGTTGGTAGCTCAAGCGGTTTCGCGACAGCTAATAGAGATTCAATCTGACTTTCAGAGAAGTCGAAGCTTTGTAGTTGTTCGATAAAAGAGGTGTGCATGTAAATAACCTAACCCAAATAAGTGTCGAAATCATCGCACTTATTTGAGTATAGGTACAGAGCGGGCTAAATCAGCGTCGAGCGTGCTGTTCTAGATAATCTTGAGCGAGCTCTCTGCCCATGTATTTACCTAGAGTTTTCAATGGTACTTTCTTAAGGTTAACCACAATCAAGCCATCCAGAGCATCATTAAATGATGGGTCGACGTTAAAGCACACCAACTTACCGTCCATCCCTAGATACTGGCGCAGTAGTACTGGGAGGCCTTTTCCTTGCTCCATACGTGCTAACACTTTAGAGAGCAGAGGAACACTCGCCAGTGACGATAAGAGGTGATTCTGCCAGAACACATGATTACTGGTATTGAGTGGTGAAGACGGAGAAACTAGATTCGCCTTTTCCTCATCATAATGGTGAATTGATAAGGTGGTCGCGATCAACAGGCGAGCATTGTGGCTGTAATCATTACTGATACTGACTGGGCCGAATAGGTGAGTGTATTGAGGATGACGATACACGAAGGCCGCGATGCCTTTCCACAATAGTAACAGTGAGTTAAGGCTCTTTTGATAAGGTTTGCTCACCACAGAACGCCCAAGTTCAATACTATTATCAAGGGTATCAATGAACTCTTGATTGTAGTTAAACAGACTTCGAGAGTAGAGTTGATCAAGCCCGTGCTCAGCGATCAACTTGTCGACCATACCAAGTCGGTACGCCCCAACCAGTTCAGCCTTAGCTTTGTTCCACACAAACAGTTGATGGTAGTAAAGGTCATACTCATCTAAATCACAGGCAAGCCCGCTGCCTTCGCCAACCTCTCGAAAGCTCTCTTCTCTGACTCGACCAATCTCACGCATTAAATTGGGGATCGACTGGCTCGGTGTGCAATACACCTCAAAATCGCCCTGTTCAAGTAATCTCATTTCTTGAGGAAGTGACGCGACTTCTATAGAGAGTGCTTCTGATGGAATAGGAGCAATAACCTGAGTGTCAAAAGAGGGTGCATGGATTGGCGTGCTAGGGCTATCTTGTTGACTCATCAGATAGGTATTGAGCCGCAGATAGTTGACGATATCCATCTCTTGTTCAAACGATTTGATCTCTGAATATGGGATCGAAGAGCCGATAGAGATAGAGATGGTAGTCGCTCGTTTATTAAGAAGTTCACGTCCAAGTAAAGCAGTTCGTAACAGCGGATGAACTCGTCCGGCTTGGTAGAAAAGCTCGCTGTTTTTACCATTGATAAAGATAGGAACCGTAGTGGCTTGATGACGCTTAACAAACTTGGCAACTGATTTGCTCCATTCGATGTCTGTCAGTGTTTTTGCCCCTTTACGGTAACTCGATACTTCGCCAGCAGGGAACACAATCAAGAGTCCACCGTCTGCTAAATGACGATTGGCATCTCGAATAGCTTTAGCATTGGTGCGTTTCGATTCTTTACTGTTAAAGACATCGACCCCAATGAAAAGATCATCCAGTTCAGGCAGTCGCTTGAGCAACTCATTGGCCAACACCTTCACATCCTTTCTTACCGATCCTACGAGATCAGCAAGGATCACGCCTTCAATCGCACCAAGTGGGTGGTTAGCCACAATGACTACTGGCCCTTGTTCGGGAATATTATCAGTGGCGCCTGCTGAAACGGAATAGTCGATATTCAATGCTGACAAGGTGTGATGCATGAATTCAAAGCTAGATAACTCATCAGGTCTATCTTGATAGAGCTTATCTAGCTTAGATAGCCCAGTTGCCCACTCGACAACAGACTCACCTAAACCAAAAGGCGTGTAACGTGGTAAACGAAAAGGACTATCAATCATAATGAAGCTACCTTATTGACTAAAGTTGTTTAGGAAACCGTCTTGATTCTTGAAATCTTTTACACTTAAAAATGCACCGCAAAGCCATACTAGGCATGCCATGCCAAACAGTAATCCGCCGTCATAACCGACAATTTCACCCGCTGCGTTAAACTCAGGCATTTGAATACCGAGCGGCGTAAACAGATGGAAAAATATCGCGCCACTCATAATCCCCACACTCATGATGGCACCCAGACCATGCCAACGAGTAAACAGCAAAATGGCCGCAATCAATTCAGCGAACCCAATCAAGTAGCCGCCAAATGAACCGAACCAACTTAAGCCAGACCATGTCGCCAAGGTGCCAAAGATATGCTCAGTCTCGTATGAGCCTGTGAACTTAAAAAACAGCGACTGAACAAATACGAAAGCGATAAATGCCGCAGGAATATGTTTAGCTGGAGTGAATGTCATGGTTATTCCCTTATTTGATCAGTTGCGGCCAAACGGTGTCGGCTTTTTGAATATGCTGTGCTCGGTCTTGTTCCCAACGCTGTTTAATCTCTTGGTCGTAGTTGAGGTAAAGCTTGTTATCAACAATTGTCCATTGGTTTGGGTCACCGGGTGCAAAGTCACTTTTTGCTGAAACAGCCCAAGCGCAATAACCCCCATATTGAGGGGCATATTTTTCAGGATTATTAACAAATAAAGTCAGATTCTTTTCAGAAGAGAAATACCAGTCCGCGCCTTTGTACTCGGTGCTGAATTTTTTACTGCCTTCAATGGGCTTACCTGAAGTGAAATAAGCCACAGTATCGTAGCCATCGAGCGCCTTACTGCTAAAGAACCCTGTGTAGATTTCATCGGCGGCAAATACGTATGGGCTAACAAGTAGCATGACCATGGTTAATAGTTTTCTCATGATGGACTCCTATAGATTGATTACGGGTGATAAATCGAAGGTAAAGCGCTGTTGATTTATCTGGCATGGTTTAATGGGTTCACAAGGCGAGCCGGGTGCGTAAAACATAGAGGCTTGGCCGTGTAGATTGCGTAAGTGTGTAAAGCTCACGGTGTGCGCGTCTTCACGATGCATACAGGTCGCTAAATGAGGCTGTTCGCTATGATGGTGAGAGTGAAATTGAAGTAAGTTCTGCTGATTCTTACCTGTTGTCATAAGCTGATCGTATTTTGCTTGTCGGTAGGCTTGCACTCGCTCTAAATCAACACCGGATGAGAAGAGTGGAGAATCGGTGTCGACGATGTGCTGTTGAATACCATCCCACATGTAGGCGATAACCAAACCATTGTTCTGAGTTAAATTCGGCGCGAAAGCCAACAAGGTAAATGGAGCAAAAGAGTGCAGGTCGAGCTGATGAAATGCTTCAGAGAGCTGACTGATGTTACGACTCGATGATAGATTCTTGAGTAACAAACCACGGCTAACTAAAGGTCCAACAGGTACTATGCCTTGATAGTTATTGAGTAGGCATAGCGAAAGCCCGAACTCATTGATACTGATCCAGCTACCACCGCCAGTTGGGTCGAGTGGCATGATGATATCGACGCCGTTAACTCGATACTGTTTAGGCGGCATTGCTAGTGCTCGCGTCTTTTGTTCGTCACGGTTAAAAAAGACCTGATAACCATTTTCTTCAAGCAGCCAAGATACTGAACACATGATTATTGCTCCCTCAGATAGCTGCTGGTGGTTGGGGCATAACCAAAGGTATTGCATGTTTCGACATCAAGAAAGGTCGTGATCACCTTGATCATCGCATAGTGATGATTGGCATGCAGCGCAGCAAAGGTAACCTCTCTTTCTAGCGTAGAAGGTAGGCTGGCGAACACTTGTGTATCCATTGAAACTTCGGTTTGGATCATGATAGGCGCTTCGAGATCTCTGCGGTCTAATCGTTCAAGCCAGTTGATCACGTAATGGATCTCTTTCAACGCAATCGACCTGTCGAACTCCACGGGGTGACCACGACGACGAGTGTTGTAATCAACGGTCGCATTCTCTTTTAAAATCAGAGCGTGAAAAAGATCGAGCGTGTGACGGGTATGCTCACCAATAGAACTTGTGACGTGCGGCTTTGCTCGTGTCAGATAGTCGCTGTCAGATATCGTTAACAAAAACTCTAAACCCTGATTCAATATCTCTACCGCTCCCTTGATACTAGGAGAGAAAGAAGTGAGGGCGCTCGGTTGGGCTATGGGGTTCATTCATGATCCTCGTACAAAGTTAATCGGTGGTCGGATATTGTTGAACAAGACGTCGCTCTTCTTGCCACGCAGCGAATAAGCTCTTGAAAGAGGGAGTCTTATGGCCTCGTTGTTTTTGCTGAGCGCCAATATCAAAAAGAATACGGTATTGCAGAAGTAGCGTAGCAAATATCTCTCGCAGCGGTGTATTGCGATCCCAGATATGCCCAGCCTCACTGCTTGCGCCATTGACCTCAAGGATCGTGAAATCCTCGCCGTTCATTAGGCTGTGCATGTCTTTAAACTTGACGTCGAGTCGGCCAAAATGAAAACCATCGAAGTCATCGAATATCTCGTCTAAACGTTCAGTTAAAGCCTGAGTAATGTATTGATTGCCATCGCGGAAGATGCAGCCACGGCTATGGCTACCTGCGAACGCGAGTTGGAACTCTTCGCCCTCTGCGAGCACTTGATCCAATTTATCTTGATGTCTTGGCAGATAGAGGTGACTGAGCTGCCCAGCACGCGGGCTATTTTCAATTAACTGTTTGAGTGTCGACTTGCCATCACCCATCACCATTGGCGCATATTTGAGTGTGATCGAGATGATCTCGCCTTGCTTTTTGTTTGGGTAACGAACATAGAAAACGCCAGCTTCTGCCTGATAAGGCGCCTTTTCTTGCAGTAGAAAGCGAGCATTATTTGGGAAAGATTCAACATATTGCTCAAGTTGATCTTGTGTGTTGATCAGCTTGACGCCTACGCCTCGACAGCCAAGATCTGGTTTAGCGACAATCGGGAAATCAAGATCGGATTGTATTAGTGCGCTGCGTGCATCTTCAGCTTGTTTCTTACCGCTGAGATCCGTTTTGGTGAGGGTGATAAACGGAGAGATCCAACGCTGACTTGAAGATCCGGCAAGGCTTAATATCTCGTGTTTTGATTCGCCTACCATTCCGCTTAACTTGATGCTTGGGTTGGCAATGAGCGGCAGTGCCCAGTCAAAGTGCCGTAACCCTTGCATCAGGCTTTGAATCACCACTGGCGTGTAGAAGAACCAAGTTGGAAGAAACTCATAAGGAGAGACGCTGCGCACGGTATCTTTTTCAAGCAAAGGCATGCCTGCATTGATTTGATGTGCGGGAATGATGCGAATATCTTGCGGTGAACTCATGATAATCCTCTAGAGTAGGTTCTATTCATTAATCGATTGCCGATAAACAGCAAAGCGATGGCACACGGGATGATGATCCATTGATATTCAGAGGCTTGCAGCCACGCTGATGTCCCTAAATAGTAGATGGCAGAGAAGACAATGCCAGTCCAGAGCGCAGTGGCACTAATCACGGCAAACAAGAAAGTAGGCAGTGGGATTGCGAAAAAGCCACTTAAGGTAAAGCCGACGGTACGAAGCCCGGGAATAAAGCGGATAACAAAAAGGCTGCTGAATGCGTTCTGACGTAATTTGGTACGAAGCGAACGAAAGTACTTATTAGTGAGGGCTTTATATCGAACACCTCGGAAGTAACGTCCTGATTTACCCAGGTAATAAAGACCGAGATCACCCGTGGCAATACCGATGAAAATAGCAAGCAGCGCATATTGAGGAAGTATTAGACCTTGAGTCGCGATACCTGCCGCCGTAACAATCGCAAGATCTTCAAGCAGATAAGAAAGCGCGATGATGCCAAGCATCAGCCATAGCAGCGACTCCTCCCCTGAATGTAACCATGCTTGAATGCTCTCGACGGTGCTCATCAAATGTCCTTATCTATCCTATAGATGAATGGCTTAACCACCATTCATTGAGTGTAGTAAATTAAATAGACAGGAGGAGCAGATAAAAACTTACAGCTGATTAGTGTTTTTTTGTGTTGGATTTATTCAATTGGTGGTTTGAGTCGTGCTGTTTGACTGCTGTTTGACTGCTGTTTGACTGCTGTTTGAAGCTAAAGGCGTGGCATTTGGAAGCGGGTTGAGCGAGAGTTTGTCGTTCGACAAATTAGAGCTTTGGACTGAACATTTATAAGAAAAGAAAAAGGCTGAGTCGTTAAACTCAGCCTTTCATAACGTTAACTATAGATTACTTAAGCAACCTATTTAGTTAGGTCAATCTGGTAAACAGCAAAACCAACATCGTCAGTCGCAACACGTTTCATCGGGTATTGACCCTTCTCTTTAATGAACTCTGCTGCTTTGTCGCTTGGAGATGTTTCAAAGCGGATATCTAGCTTGTTATCTGTTTTGATTGGCGCAAATGACCAATTGTTATCCGCGCTTGGGCTCACTTGACCTTGCTCTTTGCTTACGCGAGAGATGTAGTTTGCAAGAACAGTACGGTTCTCATCTGGTGCATCAAATGCGATGAAGTCTTCACCTGTACCTGGGAACTTAGCGCTGTATGCTCGGTAGTTGTTGGTTGCGATCAGGAAGTCTTGCTTCATGTCGATTGGCTTACCTTGGTAAGTTAGGCCAACAATACGCTGTGAGTCAGGGTTAACGACTTTACAGTTTGCATCGTATTTAGCAGGTTGAGTTACGTCGATTTGGTAATCAACACCGTCGATAACATCGAAGTTGTAAGTACGGAAGTTATCCCACTCAATCAACTGTTGTGGTGCTGTGGAGTTAACATCCACTTGGTTGAACTGACCTGCAGAACACTCAAGCCACTCTTTTACTTCGTGACCTGTTACCTTCATCGCAACTAGCGTGTTCGGGTAAAGGTACAAGTCAGCTGCGTTACGGAATGTCAGTTGGCCAGATTCAACCTCAGTGAAGTTCGCTGGGTCATTCTTACGGCCACCGGCCTTGAATGGTGCAGCCGCGGAAAGTACTGGCGTACCATCTAGGTCAGGGTCACCTTGGATGAACTGTTCAACGTAATCTTTCTGTGCAAGGTTAACGATTTGAACTGTTGGATCGTCTTGTACTAGAGACAAGAAGCTGTACATCACATCGTCTGCTTTACCAATCGGTTGGTTAACAAACTCACGAGTACCAGCGTGGTCTTTTTCTAGTGCTGTTACGATGCCTTCATCAGCTGCAGCAAGAGATTTCTTCTCTATTTTGTCGTAGATAGGGCGTGCTTCTGATTGGCCTTTAACGACTTCCCACTTACCGTCTTTTTGTGCAAGTGTTAGATCCATAACACCAACGTGGCTACCCCAACGACCTGGCATTACTGCCGCAACGCCGTTCATTGTGCCAGTTTCGTTGTCGATGCCTTGAATGTCATCAAAACCTTTACCTGGGAAAACTGCGTGAGAGTGGCCGAATGCGATCGCATCGATGCCGTCTACTTCAGATAGGTAGAACGTTGAGTTCTCTTCGCCATTTTTGTATGGGTCAGTTGATACGCCTGAGTGAGGGATAGCAACGATAACTTCAGCGCCTTCCGCTTTCATTTGAGGCACTAACTCGTTAGCCGTCTCAATGATATCGCGAGCGATCACTTTACCTTCAAGGTTCTTCTTATCCCACGTCATGATTTGTGGTGGAACGAAACCGATGTAACCCACTTTTACTTCGTGCTCTACGCCAGCAGTATCTTCGAACGTGTGCGTCTTGATGATATAAGGCGTGAAGTAGTGTTCTTTGGTTTCTGCGTCGTAAACGTTAGCACTGATGTACGGGAAATCAGCGTCGTTGATAGATTCTTCTAGGAACTCAAGACCGTAGTTGAATTCGTGGTTACCTAGGTTTGCAGCGTCGTAGCTTAGTTGGTTCATTGCTTTATATGCAGGGTGAACTTCGCCTGCTTCGATGCCTTTGTCTGCCATGTAGTCACCCATTGGGCTACCTTGCAGCAAGTCACCGTTATCAACTAATACGCTGTTGGTTACTTCGCTTTGAGCTTCTTTTACTAGAGTTGCAGTACGTGCTAAGCCAATTTTTTTCGATGGCTTGTCTTTGTAGTAGTCGTAATCCATTAGGTTGGTATGGATATCCGTCGTTTCTACGACACGTAATTTAATCACTTCATCGGTATCTGGTGTTGTTGTGCAGCCTGCTAAAGTCAAACCAAGACCCGCAAGTACAGCCAATGACAAAGGTTTCATTGCAACTTTCATTTTGTAGCTCCAAAGTGGATAGTAGAAAATTCGTTGCGTAATGTAACAAAACCGAATGAAACAATGATTACAACGAATGTTAATTCGTGACTTAGATCGATTACTTTATGGTGTTCTGCAAGACGCCTCCCAAAGCTGCTCAATCGATGCGCAACTGATATCGATAATATTAGTCCATTCATTTCACCTGCTTATCGGTAAATTCAATCCCTTATCAGCTTTTCGAATAAAAAATGAAATTTTAGAATTTCCAGTAATATGAGAGGCTCGTCATAATGCCTATATCAAGGACGTATCAGGCAGATGAATAGCAAGGATAGCTCAAAACGAAGCTTCTGTTTTCTTCTAGTGCCAATACTCCCATTCACTCAAGTGGATGAGTTAAATCCCTTGCTTGGCAAGACCAAGTAATGAATTGCTCGTAACGCGAGCCTTAAAGGAAGCACTGAAATGGACCAAGAACGTTTAACCCACCTAAAACAGCTCGAAGCGGAAAGTATTCATATTATCCGTGAAGTAGCGGCTGAGTTTGATAACCCAGTGATGATGTACTCCATCGGTAAAGATTCTTCTGTGATGCTTCATTTAGCTCGCAAAGCGTTTTATCCAGGCAAGATTCCATTCCCACTATTGCATGTAGATACGGATTGGAAATTCCGCGAGATGATTGAGTTTCGTGATCGTACGGCTAAAAAGTACGGCTTTGACCTTTTAGTACATAAGAACCCAGAAGGTATTGAGATGGGGTGTAGCCCATTCGTACATGGCTCTTCTAAGCATACAGACATCATGAAAACTCAAGGCCTTAAGCAGGCGTTAAATAAGTACGGGTTCGATGCCGCTTTTGGTGGTGCGCGTCGTGATGAAGAAAAATCTCGAGCAAAAGAGCGTGTTTATTCTTTCCGCGATAAGAACCATACATGGGATCCAAAAAACCAGCGTCCAGAGCTTTGGCACACCTACAACGGTCAGGTTAATAAGGGCGAAAGCATTCGTGTTTTCCCGCTATCTAACTGGACTGAGCTCGATATCTGGCAATACATCTACCTAGAGAGTATCGATATTGTTCCACTTTACCTTTCAGACAAACGTCCTGTGGTTGAGCGTGATGGCATGCTGATCATGGTTGATGATGACCGTATGGAACTGCAAGAAGGTGAAGTGATTGAAGAAAAAAGCGTTCGTTTCCGTACTTTGGGCTGTTACCCACTAACCGGAGCCGTTGAATCTGAGGCGAATACGCTAACAGGTATTATTGAAGAGATGCTGGTGGCGACGTCCAGTGAGCGTCAAGGTCGAGCGATTGACCATGATCAGTCGGGCTCTATGGAGCTGAAAAAGCGCCAAGGTTATTTCTAAGAATCTAAGGAAAGAAAAATGAATAGTGCAGTAGAAGCCGAATTGGCTGAACTAGGGATTGAAGGTTATCTAAGTCAGCATCAGCATAAATCTATGCTTAGATTTTTAACTTGTGGCTCGGTAGACGACGGTAAAAGTACGTTAATCGGTCGCTTGCTCCATGATACAAAGCAGATTTATGAAGATCAGCTAGCAGCGGTTCACTCTGATAGCCAACGAGTGGGTACCACAGGTGAGAAACCTGATTTAGCACTGCTTGTTGATGGCTTGCAGGCTGAGCGTGAGCAAGGGATTACGATCGATGTGGCTTATCGTTACTTCTCGACTCAAAAGCGTAAATTCATTATTGCTGATACCCCAGGGCATGAGCAGTACACGCGCAACATGGCAACAGGCGCTTCAACGTGTGATCTAGCGGTGATCTTGATTGATGCTCGTAAGGGCGTTCTGGATCAAACACGTCGTCACTCGTTTATTTCTAACCTGCTTGGTTTGAAGCACTTCATCGTCGCAGTCAACAAAATGGATCTCGTCGAGTACTCGCAAGATCGTTTTGAAGAGATTCGCGATCAGTACCTAGAGTTTGCTGAAAACCTAGAGGGCGAAACTAATATTCAGATCCTGCCAGTTTCCGCACTTGAAGGTATTAACGTTGCTGCGCCAAGCAAAGAGCTTGCATGGTTCGAAGGTCCGTCTCTATTAGAAGTGTTAGAGAACGTCGACATTGACCAAAAACGCTCTGCGGGCGAATTCCGTTTCCCTGTGCAGTATGTCAATCGTCCTAACTTAGATTTCCGTGGCTTTGCTGGCACCGTGGCTTCTGGTCGTGTCAGCGTGGGTGATGAAATCAAGGCGTTGCCTTCAGGTAAAACTTCTAAGGTGGCAAGCATTGTGACCTTTGATGGTGAACTTGAATCAGCACAAGCGGGTTTGGCGGTAACACTGACTCTTGAAGATGAAATTGATATCAGTCGTGGTGATTTGATTGTGCTGGAAAACGCGCAAATTGAATCTACTAACCATGTATTGGCTGACATCGTGTGGATGACAGAACAACCACTGCAACCGGGTAAAGCTTACGACATCAAGATCGCAGGCAAGAAAACCGTCGGTCAAGTTGAAACGGTTCGTCACCAGTATGACATCAACAACCTGTCGACCCACGCTGTCGATGAGTTGCCACTGAATGGTATTGGCTTGTGTGAATGGTCACTGAACGAGACTGTCGCATTGGATAAATACCGTGAAAGTGCCGATACCGGTGGCTTCATCGTTATCGACCGTCTAACCAACGTGACGGTTGGTGCTGGTTTGATTCGAGACCGTTTGGACTCTGTTGAACAGCAAGTCGGTAACTTCTCTGCATTTGAACTTGAGTTCAACGCTCTAGTTCGTAAGCACTTCCCTCATTGGGATGCCAAAGATCTAAGCCAACTACTGAAGTCATAAACGACCAAGTAACAGCTTATTGAATCAGGCGGAAACCGATTGTTTCCGCCATAAAGGACGGGTATATGTGGCAACAAGGATTTGTATTAGCGATTTTGCTCGGCATCATTACTTGCCTGCTCGTTACCCGTATTAAGCCAAGCTTTATCTTTGCTGGCGCGGCTTTTATTGCTTTTATGGCTGGTATGATCGACTTGTCGAGCCTAGCCAATAACTTCACTAACTCCTCGTTACTGACTTTAATTCTTCTGATCCTCGCATCAAGTGCGTTGGAGAAAACTCGCTTAATCAGCTGGGTTAGCCGCAATATCTCTGAAGGTAGGCTAGGTACCGTGGTTGCGAAGTTGGGTATTTCCACAGCGCTACTTTCTTCTTTTACTAATAACACAGCGGTGGTTGTCTCTTTGATCGGTGCGATCAAACGCAATCAACAGCACGCGCCATCTAAGTTACTTATCCCTTTGTCATACGCTGCCATTTTAGGCGGAACCCTGACATTGATCGGCACTTCAACCAATTTGATCATCAATAGTTTTGTTGAAGATGCGGGATTGCCAAGCTTAAACTTTTTCACACCAACCTTGATCGGTTTAGCGGTCTTGGTGGGTGGTGTTTTGATTCTTATCCCTCTGAGTTACTTCTTACCAAGCTACGATGATGGGTCGCAGGACGATCTGCCTTACTTTCTAGAGGCGCGAGTTGAACCTGGCTCACCGTTAGTTGGCCGCAGTGTTAGCGAAAATAATCTCAGAGCTTTGAGAAAATTGTTCTTAGCCGAAGTGATTCGCGACGGTAAGACCACGGCTTCGATTGACCCTGATTTTATTCTTCAAGCTCGTGACCGGTTGCTGTTTTGTGGCGACGTTGAAAGCGTAGCGACACTACAAGAAATTCAAGGGTTGACCCTGTTTGGCCAGCATCACCTTAACGGCCAGAGCTTTGTTGAAGTGGTGGTGAGTTCGTCGGCAAGCTTCTGTAATAAAACCCTCAAAACAAGCCAGTTTAGAGACCGTTTCGATGCAGTTGTAGTTGCTATTCGTCGTGGCCATGAGCGCCTTGAAGGTGGGCTAGGGAATATCACATTGACCGCTGGTGATACCTTGATTTTGGTTCCCGGTAAACGCTTTGAAGAACAGCGCCAGCAACACAACAAAGAGTTTGTGTTGATGAATGACTTGGACTCGAGTGCCAAGCTTGATGCCGATAAATCGACGTTTGTGTTGCTCGGCTTTGCCAGTGTGATTGGGTTATCGCTCGCTGATGTAGTCCCTATTATTAAAGGGCTAGCGGGATTTTTATTATTGCTAGTGGCATTTGGTGTAGTACAACTTGGTGAGCTTCGCCGCCGCTTCCCCGTCGATATTGTCGTGATCGTTGGTTCGGCACTCTCTATTGCTCAACTGATGATTTCATCTGGGTTGTCTGAGCGAATGGGGCTGATGTTTATGGAAGCCTTTAATGGCTGGGGCGTGTTTGGAGCGCTAGTCGCGACCTATTTCATGACGTTGGTCCTGACTGAGTTGGTGACCAATAATGCGGCCGCGGCACTCTCGTTCCCAATTGGCTACAGTATGGCTGTCGGTTATGGCGTTGACCCAATGCCGTTTATTATGGCGGTTCTGTTTGGTGCCAGTGCCAGTTTTATTTCGCCATACGGCTACCAAACCAACTTACTTGTTTATAGCGTAGGTAATTACCACCTTACGGATTATCTGCGCATCGGCATCCCAATCTCGATTGTTTATTCGGGTTTGGTGCTGACCCTAATTCCTTATTTTTTCCCATTTTAATGCTGTTTATTTAAAGGACTAATTATGACCGCAGTACTCAAACCAAAAGATGAGAATGTTGTGTGGCATCAACACTCGATTGATAAAACATTCCGCTCTGATCTGAAATCACAAAAGCCAGCCGTGCTCTGGTTCACGGGATTATCTGGTTCTGGGAAGTCGACAGTCGCTGGAGCATTAGAAAATCGCTTGGCACAGCTTGGTTACCATACTTACTTATTGGATGGCGATAATGTGCGTCATGGGTTATGTAGCGACCTTGGCTTCTCTGAGCAGGATCGCCGAGAGAATATCCGTCGTATTGGTGAACTTGCTAAATTGATGGCGGATGCGGGTTTGATTGTATTGTCAGCGTTTATTTCTCCACATCAAGCGGAGAGACAGTTGGTGCGTGATTTATTGCCGGAAGGTGAGTTTCTTGAGGTGTTCGTCAATACACCACTTGAGGTTTGCGAACAGCGTGACCCTAAAGGCCTGTATAAGAAAGCACGTGCTGGAGAGATCCCGAACTTCACTGGTATCAGTTCAGCTTACGAAGCGCCTCAGAGCCCTGAGATAGATCTACCCGCGGGCGAAAAGACACTCGATGAACTGGTCGAATTGTGTATTGAGGCTTTAGAGAAGCGTAATATTTTATCCAATTGAGATCGATGGTATGACTAAGGCTACTCTCCTGTTTATCTGCTTAATTCACTGCGGATAAATAGTGCAGCCTTGGTTTTCCGAGACAAGAACCTTATCCTCTAGATTCTCTTCACTCTTATCAATACTCTTCACAGCGTACACCGTCTATTTTTTACAGTATCGATTGTCTAGACGGTGTAGTTCACACTGCTTTTAACTTCTGTTTGAACCGTAAATTTTTGGCTCAATAGCGCAATCAGCTGGTCGTAATACTGCGTGTTAGGCTTGTTGCCAAGTAAGTTGCAAAGCTCATTGCCTGTTGGACTGAATCGGTAGTAAATCAGCTTTACCCCTTTTGATAATGGTGCCAGTGACATGCCCTTACCTTGATAAGTTAAGTGCAGAGCAGGATCGAAATCAATCTCTCCAGATTCTAGTTCTGTGCCCAGAATAATCCCGAGTTCAATCAAGTGGAGCAAGCTAGAGTAGGGAAGGTTGTGTCCACCAAGATTGATGGTGTTGGTGGTGTCCCTTTTACCAAAGCTGAAGATTCCAGCATGGGATTTAAAGCCGAGTAACAGTTTTCTGCTGTTATCACTACCAAAGCTACAACCAAGTGACGCTGCTCTTTGCAGGGTGAGCGCTTCTTTTGGTGTCATGTCTTTTAAGATCTGCAGCGCTTTCATCGAAGTCGAGCCTGGGTTGGTGACTTCTCGTTTCAGTACTTGAGCCCATAGCCTCTGCATCGATGTATTGTGGATCTCTTGTGCCATATCGAAGAAACGGTATAGCCAGTCCTGATCAGGATCTCCAGCCGCTTCATCCTTACATGAAGAGTGTGCCAACTTTAGAATCTGTTCTAGGTTCTTTTGGCGAAGCTCTCTACGTTTTTTCTCTCGTAATAGTGCCCGTTCGATAAGCGTACTCTCAGCTTTATCGTTTGGCTTTGCACTATGACCAATTAAGGAATCGAGGCCGAAGCTTTGTGCGATGTGCCGCATTCTGCTTGCACTATCGGCAATATGAGGCTTTTTCTCATGCTTTTGCTGTGTATCGCTAGCATGCTCAATGATCACTGGCTGTTTGGTTTCTGACATAAGAGTACCCTAAGGAAACGACTTAACTGTCTAAAATGTAACTCTTTATCTTATTGGTGGCTAGATTTTGCGTGCAGAGTTGAAGGTTTCAACAAAATTTTACTTTTGCTAATGATAATAAAATGTTAAATTTGTTGTAATTCTCAAGGAGGAGTTATGAATCAAGTCAATGATAACAAGCTGAAGAAACAGCTTAGTATAGGGTTATTACTCGCTACTTACGTCGCTGTTCTAGCGTACTTGTCTAATTACATCGCATAATTTAGAATAAAATTATCGTTATTAAACTGTTATTGAATGATCTCACTCGTTCAGTGACGGCAGCTCATCCGTGAGCCACCCTTCTAATGACTACATGTCGTCATATTCTTCAATCGCAGTACCTTCAATAAGATAACCGGTTTGAGCTAAGTCGTGGCTTATTGACTCGGTTTTTAGTGTACCTACTAAATAAATCACATCCCATAGCTGCTGGATTGGAGCGCCTTGTGGGAACTTCACGTAGATGATTTGGTTCGGCGGCGGTGGCGGTACGTGGATACATGCGCCAAAGTACGGTACTAACAGAAACTCAGTGATCATGTTCTCATCGCCTTCCAATGGAATCACAAAGCCAGGAATCTTGACTGTGCTGCCATTCAGCTCTGGGCGAACAGCGCCAAGTGTCGATTGTTGAGGTTTGTCCATACTGTCGTGGTTAACCATAGGCATACCAAATGAGTCGAGTTGTGCTCGCTCTGACTCTGGAATCAAGTCAATCCAATCGAGTGTTAATACCGATTCGTCAGTCTGAGTGGTTTCAGCGTGAGCTGTGCTGATAAATGGGAACATAAGTAACCCAAGTATCAGTAGGAATTTGCGTTGCATCGTAGGTTCCTATTTTAGATTCGGATAGTCATGCCATCAGACAATGACTGACGGTAAGCTCTGAAAGCGGGAATAAAGCCAATAATGATTCCGGCAACTTGCACCAACATAAGCAGTTTCCACTCATGGGGTGTGATTGCGGATACCGATATGTTGATACCATAACTTTGTTGCACAATAGGAGCAACTACTGCGATTAGCGCAAACAACACGGCAACACCCAATGTGATACCGAGGAAGGTTAGGGCACTTGCTTCACTGATCAGTAAACCGAACACATGACGAGGCCTTGCTCCCATCGCGCGCAGAATGGCCATCTCTCGACGTCTTTCTTGCAAGCTAGTGAGTAGACTACTCAGCATCCCTAACAGTCCCGCGATTACCACAAACCCTGAAACAATCAGTAGTGCTTGCTCTGCTACGGCCATCATTCCCCACAATTCGTGAAGCGCAATACCTGGCATAATGGCGCTCAAAGGTTCTTGGCGGTAGTTATTGATTTCTCGTTGCAGTGCAAAGGTTTGGATCTTCGATTTAAGGCCAACCATCATCGCGGTAATCTGCTTTGGTTGGAAGTCACGTTGCTTTAGCGCTTCAGCATTCGGTGTGTGGCCTAGGTTAGCCCCCGATTCCCAACCAACGTGAATCGCTTCAATGGCCTCTAACGAAACATGCACCGTTTTATCTACTGGTGTGCCGGTTGGCGCGAGTATTCCGACAATGGTGAAGGGCAGGTTGTCGTGGCGACTGAAGGCGACATCACTGATACCGTGCGCCAGAATGATGTGATCGCCAATCTTGTAATCTAACTTCTTCGCGACATCGGCACCAATCACGACATCAAATAGCTGATTGAACTCTTTGCCTTGTTGAAAAGTAAGTGGTTGCTTACTTCCATAGCGATAATTATCAAAGTAACTATGGTTCGTGCCCATTACACGAAAGCCTTTATGTGAATCTCCCAATGAGATGGGTATCGCCCACTTTACAGCATTATGTTGGCTAAATTCTTGATAGCTTTTCCAGTCGATGTTGTTGGTTGCATTACCAATCCTAAATACCGAATAAAGCAGTAGGTTTACCTGACCAGAGCGGCCACCAACAATAAGGTCGGTACCTGAAATCGTATTAGCAAAACTGCTCTTTGCTTCGGTTCTTACACGTTCAACACCGAGTAATAGAATCACTGATACTGCCACGGTGAGAATCGTCAGAATAGCGGTGGCTTTACGGTTGAGTACGCTTTTTAGGGCTAAGTGAGTAATTACTTTCATACGACAACCTTAGCTTGGTTAACGGTTTTTAAATCTATGGTTCGAGTGAACAGCTTTTCTAATGTTGGATCGTGACTGACAAATATCAGAGTAGACCCGGCTTGATTTGCTTGCTCTAGTAACAATTCGATGAAGGCTTCTCGGTTGTCATGATCCAAAGCCGAGGTTGGCTCGTCGGCAATAATGATTTTCGGTCGGCCGAGCAAAGCGCGAGCGGCAGCAACACGTTGTTGTTGACCAATGCTCAACTCGGTAACAGGCTTGTCCATTAGAGCTTGAGGTAGCTTTAATCTGAGCAACAACTCTTGAGCGGTTGCTTGCAGGCTGTTCTGACTTTCAGTGACTTGCTGCTTACGAATCTTAGAAAACTGGCAAGGAAGCGTCACATTGTCGATCACTGACAAGTAAGGAAGCAGATTAAATTGTTGGAATATATAGCCAATATGATCGGCTCTGAACTTGTCCCTCTGACGAGGTGTTAGCTGTGTGAGGTCTTGGCCAAGGATTGAAACTTCACCTTGTTCAGCTTGGTTGATTCCGGTCAGTAACCCTAGCAATGTTGACTTTCCACAACCACTAGGCCCTTTGATGAAAAGGTGCTCTTGGGCTTGGATATGCAGTGAGGGGATCTCTAGCGTTGGGGGTAATTCAGGCTTCCAACGAAAGCTGATATTTTCGAGTTTGACCACAAGTGATGAACTGTCAAAAGACATATTAGCTCCAATGATTAAAGCGGTGTATTTACTGGACAGCTACTAGAAAAATAAATTCCCAGAACACACCGATTTGCACAACCAAGTAAGTGACTACTTACTTGGCTGCGTATCTACGTTTAATTCAATCTAATACTGATTAGAATCGAAAACTAATACGATCTGCGTTAAGCACTTCTTGAATTTGAGCGCTGTCAGTTAGAAGGTTTACCGTCATTGATTTTGTGTTGCTGAACTTAGAGAACCATTGAGTGCTCACGGTATCTAGCTTCGCAATATCTGAACATTGGTAATGGTACTCGACAGTGAATTCGCCGTGCCCACCTTCTGAATGGTCATGGCCTTCATGGTCATCATGATCGTGTTCAGCATGGTCATGGCCTTTGTGGTCATCATGGTCGTGTTCAGCATGGTCATGGCTTTTGTGGTCATCATGGTCGTGTTCTGCGTGATCATGACCGTTGTGGTCGTCATGGTCGTGTTCAGCATGGTCATGGCCTTTGTGGTCGTCATGATCGTGTTCAGCATGGTCATGGCCTTTGTGGTCGTCATGATCGTGTTCAGCGTGGTCATGGCCTTTGTGGTCATCATGGTCGTGTTCAGCGTGTTCAGCGTGGTCATGGCCTTCATGGTCATCATGATCGCCTTCCAAGGTGTTCGTCACCGACTTGAACTTCAGAGTACAGCTTGCATTTTTGAAACCAAATAGCTCATCTGGCTTGTTTAATTGCGCAATCGCTTGTTCAAATACTTTCTTTTGCTCAGCAGTTTCTGGAGCATGTTCAAAGCCAACCACATCAGCGCCGGGAGCTGTTACTTCAACAAGTAGTTCTTGCCCATCTTGAGCGATGTTCACCTCAACTTTACCGTGCACGTGTGCTTCGTGAGAGCGGAATTCTTCGTTAGCTAGAACATTAGTAGAGACAGTCATACCGATAACAACGGCTAGAATAGTAGGTTTCATGTTTTTTTCCTGAATAAAGGTTAATTAAAAAGTAGTGGTAATTAAGAAATCTTTACAGGAGGTGAACGTGCTAAATAAGCGAAATACAGGCGCTGTAACGAAACGACTGACTCTGTGATAGCGACAGTAAATTCCGAATGGAACTCTGGGATCTGTGGAAGTGAATGCGCCGTTATGAACTGATTTATCGAAAACAGCTCACAATGATGTGAAGAGTGATGATGTGGGTCGATATCCACAATATGTGTCGCTGCTAACACGCTCAACATGAGCATCAGCCCAAGCAAGAAGCCTGTTTTACGTTTCACATTATTAGGTGTGTTTTTCCACATCAGGATGATTAACCACAGAATTAAAAAAGGATACTGTTATAATATAACAATATCCTTTGGTCAGGTCTCGAAAAAGACGCGAATATCTTATTAAAGGCTCGCTTTAATCAACTCAATAACTTGAGTGACTTCTGAGTCGTTTAATGCCCCTTCTTTAACAAACAATATTTTACCTTGCTTGTCTTGAACGATAATCGCTGAGCTCTCTTCTTTTAAAGCCCATGATGACGCTACGGTTCCGTCTTCATCTAGCACCATAGAAGACCATGGAAATTCTTCTTTGCTACTTTCTGCTGACGATTTAACAAAAGACCCAGTCCCCCAAATCGCATCATCTTGGTTGATGATGGTAGTGGTTTGGTAGCTGTCTTCTGCGAATTTCGATGCTGTAATTGCTGCCATCAGTTGTGCGTTGAGCTCTTTCGAGCTGCTACGGCCAGCAATAGCTTGAACGACGCGAACTTTACCTAGAAGATCATTGGTTGCCCAAGCTTGATATCCAGTATTTCCGTCGTTTAGTACGATTTCACCATAGTTGCTAACATCGACAGCAGGCAGAGTTGCACCGACTGATAGATTATGAGCATTGGCGAAAAGTGGAGAGGCTGCGGCTAAAAAAGCCAGTAGAGTTTTGTTTTTCATTATATTTTTGTTCCGCTTATTGGTTTGCTCTGGAAGTATAATATGAAATTTGAAAAATGCCTCTTTAACTTTTTTATCGTACGGTGTAGAAATAAGTTGCAGGCTTGTTACCAAAAGGTATAATGCATCAATATCGAGATGAACAATAGATTATCTTGCTGTTTGCTAAAGGAATTAGCGATTTAATGTGCTTTGAATACGTTGGTGTTCAGGTACGTGGCTGTAGTACTCAAATGGAATTGAGGTTGTATTATGTTAAGAAAATTTTCTACTTACCGTCCACATCAGGTGGCGCGTTTCGTTAAAGTCCTGTTCAAAGGCCAGTTTGCTATAGAGGGTATCGGAGAGTTTCGCTTCGACCAAGGCAAGGTGCTTCTTCCTGAAGTTTCAGACAAACAAAAGCTAACGATTTTTAAAGAGGTTAACGGCACCATTGCTGCGCTGCCGGTGTAACTGACTGTTATAGATTTGCATTTCGTCAAATAGATTTCCATTAAAAAAGGGCTTCCTAGCGGAAGCCCTTTTTTAATGGATGTTGTTCTAGTTTGTATGCCTAATACCAATCGTAGTAAATAACTGTTCATCCTAGCTGGTTAAAACACTCGATAACATCGTTAGAAATTTTGATTGTAGAATAACTACTTATCAAAAATTTCTGCCTTGTTCTCAAGCATTTTTCCTGCGCTATTTATGATCACTTACTTACTGTGATTGGTATAACACATTATTGCGGAGGGAAGCACACACCTGTTCCACCCAATCCACAATAACCATTCGGATTTTTAGCTAGGTATTGCTGGTGGTAGGTTTCTGCGAAAAAATATTTTCCAGCAGGCAGAACTTCCGTTGTGATTTCGTTGCCCAAAGATTCAGTCATTGCTCGTTGGTATTCACGTTTAGAGTGCTCAGCGATAGTCTGTTGTTCTTCGCTGAAGGTGTATATCGCAGAACGGTATTGAGTCCCTAAATCGTTGCCTTGGCGCATCCCTTGAGTTGGGTCATGACGCTCCCAAAAGGTTTCAAGTACTTGAGCGAGAGATGTTTGTTCGCTATCAAAAATGACACGAACGACTTCGGTATGGCCAGTTTGTCCGCTACATACCTGCTCATAAGTGGGGTTAATTGTGTATCCACCAGCGTAGCCAACAGATGTTGAAATAACGCCGTTCAACTGCCAGAACAAACGCTCAGCTCCCCAGAAGCATCCCATACCAAGTAGGACTTCTTGTTGAGAACCCGTAGGAGCATTGAGCAAGTCAGTTTGATTGACGAAATGGCGCTCAGTGATTCGGATTGGGTCAGCATTTCCCGGTAATGCGGTTGCTGCGGAAACCAGTTGTTGTTTGTTTAGCATGTTATATTCCTTTTCGCATACGTTTACCGCGTTAGTTAACATTAGATCTAGGTTTATATTAACTGGAGGCTCATATTAACGGCCGGTTAATATTGATTAAGTCTTTACATTAGACCGTGTTATTGCCGGATTTATTGCAGACTCAATGTCGTTTTAGCGGTATGATTTCTTTTCACTTATTAACGTATTGATAACTTCTTCACCAATTAAACATGATAAGAAAAACTTTACCAGTTCTGATTGGCACTCTACTGTCATCGACGCTCGCTTTTGCTGACGTTTCCCTTGATATTAAAGGGTTGGATGGCGCGCTTGCAGATAATGTGGATGCTTATCTGAGTGCGATTCCTGAAGAAGAGTATTCGGTCTCATTAAGATTTCAATCTCGCTTGGAGTCGATGATCAACGAAGCGTTGAATGCATTAGGCTACTACCAACCTAATATCACATTTACTCATTCTGAAGATGATACCGAATTGACTGTTACGGTTGAGCCGGGAGAGCCGGTTGTTATTTATGCTTCAGATATTGTTCTGACTGGTGAAGCCAAAGATGATCCTGATTTTTTGGCCTTAATAGCTAAGAGCAAGTTGTCTAAAGGTTCGATTTTGAATCATGGTAACTATGACTCTTTAAAATCATCGATCCGCAATCTTGGATTAGCGAAAGGTTACTTCGATGGGGCGTATGATCTTAGCAAACTAGAAGTCGCTCCTGAATTAAACCGCGCTTATGTCCGCCTTCATTATAACAGTGGTATTCGTTATCACTTTGGCTCTACTCAGGTTACTGGTAGCCAAATAGAAGAAGAGAAGGTGCAGTCACTTAAACCATTTGAAGATGGCGAACCTTACTCGATAACCAAAGTTGGTGAATACAACCAAAACCTTTCCAATACGGATTGGTTCTCTTCAGTCTTTGTTGAGCCTGATTTAAGTCAATTGGGTGAAGGTCGAGAAATTCCGATGAAGGTAAGCCTTGCTCCGCAAGCGCGGAACCAAATTGAAACGGGTATCGGTGTATCAACAGACTTGGGTGTAAAAGGTACCCTTAAATGGAAGAAACCTTGGGTTAATGAGAAAGGTCATAGTTTTAATAGTAGTTTATCGATCTCCAAGCCTGAGCAGACGATTACGGCGGCTTATAAAATCCCATTGGATGACGTGCTTAATGACTACTATCAAATTAAGTATGGAATGAAGAATCTGGATAACCGTGATACCAAGAGTTTGGAGTCAAACTTAGCCTTAGAAAGGTACTGGCGTCTAGATAATGGTTGGCAACGCACGGTATTCATTCGATACCTAGTCGAAAACTATAAACAAGGTTTACAAGACGATTTGGCGCAGTTTGTGTTGCCAGGTGTCTCTTTCTCACGCACTCGAACCCGAGGCGGTTCAATGCCGATGTGGGGCGATAAACAAACCATCATGGTTGAAGCGGCTGATGATACCTTGTTATCTGAAACCCAAGTCGTACGTTTTCAAGGGCAAACCGCATGGATTCGAAGCATTGGTAATAACCACCGAGGTTTAACCCGCCTTCAATTCGGCGGAAACTTTGCGGACGAATTTGATAAGTTATCTCCTTCTTTAAGATTTTTTGCGGGTGGTGATAATAGCATCCGTGGTTATGGCTATGAGTCTATCTCTCCTCGAGATGAAAGTGGCGCACTAACGGGGGCGAAATTCATTGCAACCAGTTCGTTTGAATACCAATATCGCTTAGTTGGGAATTGGTGGGGAGCGGCTTTCTACGATATTGGTGATGCATTCAATGACACGCCAGAGTGGAAACATGGTACTGGTGTCGGGATTCGTTGGGCGTCCCCCGTCGGTCCTGTGAGTTTAGATTTTGCTTGGGGTCTAGATGCGAAAAAAGGTGATGAGTTCCAACTGCACTTTAGTTTAGGGCCAGAATTATGATCAAAGTGGTGGGTAAGTGTATAAAGTGGGCGTCGATTTCATTGACGTCTATTTTGTTATTGTTGATAGCCCTACTAGGTTTTGTTTTGTTCACCAATTCGGGGTTGAACACTGTGTTGTGGGGCGCTGAAAAAGCATTGCCACAACTGAAAGTGGAAAGTACTAAAGGCGCTCTTTTCCCAAGCTTTACGCTTAATAATGTCCAGTTCAAAGATGATAGCCTGCATATCGATACCAAGGTTGAAAATTTGGTATTGGCGATCAATCCGCGCTGTCTGCTTGACCCTAAAGTATGTGTTGACCGCTTAGCAATTCAAGGGCTGGACTTTGCACTTACTGAATTGCCACCAGCTTCTACAGAAGAGGCAGAACCTACTCCGCCCGTAACATCGGTAAAAACACCACTACCAATCGTCATTAATCGAATCGCTTTATCTGATATCAAACTGAATATCTTAGGTCATGAAATTGAATGGGGTTTGTTCTCTACTGCCCTGAGTATGCAGGGGGAAAAGCTGACAGTATCGCCAACCTTATTCAATGATCTTAAGGTTAAACTTGCAGAGTCTACTGAAGATCCACAATCAGAAATTGTCGAGCCAGATACTGCAACTAAGACAGCTATCGAGTTGCCTGAAGTTTGGATTCCTTTACAGATTGTGTTGGAGCGTTTTGATCTCAACCGTTTCACTCTAGAACAAGAAGCGCCAATTGTTGTGAATCACCTCGGGTTAGAAGCTCGCGCGGGTAAACACACGGTTGACGTTTCCAGTCTCGAACTCGATATGCCACAAGCAAGCGCGAACCTAACGACGAAGGTTGAGCTCAAGGGCGGCTATCCGCTAGAGATTTCTTTGGGGGCGTTGGTGAAAGAAACCGATCTTGCTGGTCAGAAACTGTCTCTGAAAGCACAAGGCAGCGTGGCTAAGTTAAGCCTAGAGTCTCAGTTCTCCGAATTGATTGAGGCAAAGTTGTCTGGGGATATTCAACCCTTAGAACCGACTCTGCCATTTGACCTTCTTTTAGAGGGAGGTAAAGCGCAATGGCCTTTGACAGGTAAAAGTGACTACCAAGCTGCAATTGAGAAATTCAAAGCCGATGGTTCATTAGATGGTTTTAATGTGCAGCTTAAAGCTGAAGCCGATGGTAAGGAGATACCTGCCTTAACAATAGATCTACAAGGTAAAGGCACCACGGAACAGATTGAACTTGAACGCTTGAAACTGAATACCTTGGGTGGCGAACTAAATGGTGTAGTTAAAGCTAACTGGAAGAAGCTCGTTAATTGGCAAGCCGATGTGACGCTCAAAGACATACAACCGGGTCTGCAGTGGCCAGAAGCCGAGGGTAACATTAGCGGAAGCATCGTAACTTCGGGTGAACTGACACAAGCGGGTGGTTGGGCGATTGAACTACCTAAGCTCGATATCGAGGGGATCCTACGAGAATACCCTCTGGATATCAAAGGGCAGTTGTCAGCGTCAGATCGCAGCGCGAGCGGTGAACCTAAACTGAAAACCAGTGGTTTGAGCTTGGCTCACGGTGTTAATTCGATTAAGGCTCAAGGGCAACTGGATAAGCAATGGGGTATGGGCGTTGCGATTAATTTTCCACAGTTAGATAAGAGTGTTCCAGAGCTGACGGGTAAAGTGATGGGTAATATCCAGCTTAGTGGCCCAACGAAAGAGCCAAAGGTCGATCTCGCACTTAATGTTGATAAGGTCGATTGGAATAACGAAGCAACACTAGAATCCTTATCGCTTAATGGCTCAGTGGTTCCTCTGCCATTGCCTGAAGCTCAAGCCGATCTTGTATTGAAAGCTAAGAACTTAACCTATCAAGAACAAAATGTGGAAAGCATTGATTTAACCGTGAATGGCGGTGAGAAGCAGCATACCGTAACACTTGATGTGATATCCGATATAGTGTCGACCAGTTTGGCTATCTCTGGAGAATTGATTCAGAAGCCTTCTCTTATTTGGGATGGGTCGTTAGACAGAGTCAGAATTACCACTCAACAGGGACCTTGGGTATTAGACCAACCCGTTGCGATTAAGGCGGATGTCGATAAGCAGTATGCCGACGTTCAAGCGCACTGTTGGAAGCAATCGGGTTCGAGCGTGTGTCTGGATGAGGATATCCGCGCTGGAAAGTCAGGTGAGGCCAAACTGGGCGTTAACCAATTCGACTTTGAGCAGATCCAAGCCCTCATGCCTAAAGAAACGCAATTACAGGGTTTAGTCAATGCGACCGCTCATGCCAAATGGTCGGAACAAGGTGAACCTGAGGTGACGGTAAGCGTCGATATGCCGAAAGGTCAGGCTGTTCAACAAGTTGGTGAGCCAATCACACTCGGTTGGGAAAGCGTTGCATTGAATGCACAGTTGAAAGACAACCAACTGAACGCCGACTTTAAACTGGATGTTTCCGACAATGGTGACCTGTCTGGCTCGGTGTCGTTACCAGACATTCTCGCAGAAGACAAAATGGTCGATGCGGCAATTAAGCTGACAACTTTCCATCTGGACTTCTTACAGCCAATCCTCGGCGAATACAACCTGTTGAAGGCCGATCTTGAGAGTGACCTACAGGTAAAAGGCTCTTTGATGCATCCTCAAGTCTTTGGTCAATTCTCTGTTGATGGTATTCAAGTCAAAGGCGATGTCACACCAGTCGATATTAAAGATGGTCGTATTGACCTCGATTTTGACGGCTACAGCGCGAAGTTAGATGCCAATGTTGAAACACCCGATGGTCACCTTGATATCGAAGGCTCCGGGGATTGGCAGGATCTTAAAGCATGGCACTCTAATGTCAGAGTGTTTGCCGACGAGTTGATGGTTGATATTCCGCCTATGGTTAAGGTGAAGGTCGTGCCTGACATGACCATTGATGTCACTCCAGAGCTTGCAAAAATTACGGGTGATATCGCATTACCGTGGGGACGTATCGTTGTCGAAGACTTACCACCGTCAGCGGTCGGCGTCTCTTCTGATCAAGTTATCTTGAATAAAGATCTTGAGCCAGAGAGCGAAGACACGATTCCATTCAATGTGATGACCAATATTAATATCTCCATTGGTGATGACTTTAAACTGTCAGCATTCGGTCTTGAAGGCGACTTGGTTGGTAAGCTCAATGTGGCTCAAAAAGACCAAGGTCCTTTTATCACAGGTGAGGTAAACATCGTCGATGGTACTTACCAATCCTTTGGACAAGATCTCTTGATCAAAGAAGGTAAGATTCTAATGAATGGTCCTCCAGATCAGCCATATGTAGCGATCAATGCGATACGTAACCCTGATAATACTCAGGATGATGTGACAGCTGGTATTCGAGTGACAGGCCCGGCGACAGAGCCGACCATCGAAATTTATTCTGATCCTGCGATGCCGCAAGCCAATGCGTTGTCTTATATTTTGCGTGGTCAAGATATTGATGGTGAGTCGAATGGTTCAATGACAACGACCTTAATTGGCTTAAGCTTGGCGAAGAGCGGCAAGGTTGTCGGCGAAATTGGTGAGGCTTTTGGCGTACAGGACTTGCAACTGGATACTGCAGGCTCTGGAGATGATTCCCAGGTTACGGTCAGCGGCTACATTCTCCCTGGTTTACAGGTGAAGTATGGCGTAGGTATCTTTAACTCGTTAGGTGAGTTTACTGTTCGTTATCGATTGATGCAGGATCTCTATGTTGAAGCCGTATCGGGGCTAGACAGTGCCGTGGATCTTCTCTATCAATTTGAATTCGAGTAACACTTGAGTCGTGATTGATTAGCGGATGACGAATGCTGAGGAGGGGTTATGCAGCAACTTGTTTTTGTTTATGGAACCTTGAGGCAAGGTCAGTCCAACCACCACTATTTGCAGCAGTGTGAGTGCTTAGGAAGATTTGACACCCCTGAGGAATACGCTCTTTTTGATTTAGGTGCCTATCCAGCGATGATTTCTGGAAAGAAAAATGTCGTTGGCGAGGTCTATATCATTAACGACGAAGTCTTGGCGTCGCTCGATCGGCTAGAAGATGTTCCTGTTGAGTATCGTCGCGAGAAAATAGAGACTATATTTGGATTAGCATGGGTATATTTGTATCAGCTTGATCTAACGGCTAATAAAGAAATATTTTCGGGTGATTGGTGTAAGCGGGACAACCCGTAATAGTTATCTATCCGTAACATCTATGTATTCTGAGTTGTCGAACAAAAAGCCAGCATGTAAATGCTGGCTTTTTTAATGGCGTTAACTTGAAAAATAAGCGAGACGGTTAGTCTCGGTTAAGTTCAAGGAACTCTTCTACTTTTTTCACCATGTTCTTAGAACCGACAAAGAAAGGCACACGTTGGTGCAGTTCTGTTGGTTTTATATCCATGATGCGTTGGGCGCCATCGGAGGCAATACCGCCAGCTTGCTCCATGATGAAGGCTATTGGGTTGCACTCGTACAGCAGACGCAGTTTACCTTGAGGGTGGCTTTGCGTACTCGGGTATAAGTAGATGCCGCCTTTCAGCAGGTTACGGTGGAAATCTGATACTAGAGAACCAATGTAACGAGAGGTGTAAGGGCGGTTATCACTTGGCTCATCTTCTTGGCAGAATTTGATGTACTTTTTAACACCCGTAGGGAAGCGGAAGTAGTTACCTTCGTTGATCGAGTAGATCTTACCTTCATCAGGGATCATCATGTTTTCATGAGATAGACAGAAGGTACCCAGTGATGGGTCGTAGGTGAAACCATTGACGCCAGCGCCTGTTGTGTAAACAAGCATGGTTGAAGAACCGTAAATTACGTAACCAGCTGCGACTTGTTTGTGGCCAGGTTGTAGGAAATCTTCTTGTGTTGGTGGGGTACCAATCGGCGACACTCGGCGGTAGATAGAGAAAATCGTACCAACCGATACATTCACATCGATGTTTGAAGAACCATCAAGTGGATCCATCAGAACAACGTATTTTGCGTTTTTGTTGAGCTCTTTATTGAAGGCAACAGCTTCGTCTTCTTCTTCACTTGCAACGCCACAAACTTGGTCACGAGCTTCTAGAGCCGCTTTAAATTTGTCGTTCGCGTAAAGGTCTAGCTTTTGTTGCTCTTCACCTTGAACGTTGTCTGTACCAACAGCGCCAGTAATGTCGACAAGACCTGCTTTGTTGATTTCACGGTTAACAATTTTCGCAGCAAGACGAATTGATGACAAAAGGGATGATAGATCACCACTTGCATGGGGAAAGTCACTTTGTTTTGCAACAATGAACTCACCAAGGGTGCGCATCTCAGACATGTTATTTCCTTAAACTTCTCTCAATATTAGGGGGATTTGAGCACTGTAGATTAGGCCTCTTGAGTGGGCTTTATTCATCTAGACGCTTACCTAAATTCTAAAGGTTAGATCTTTTTAATGGTAATGAACTAAGCGACACAGATCTCACTTACTATGTCGACTAAATTTGTTTTGCATTGCTGCTCGCTTTTAATCGCCATTTAATGATAATGAGTGCAAGTAGTTTGATTTAGACATGGCTCATTTAGCCAAGCGTTTGGAAGCAATATATGCATATTCACATCTTAGGAATTTGTGGCACCTTCATGGGTGGTGCCGCGGTATTGGCTCGTCAATTAGGTCACAAGCTTACGGGTAGTGACGCGAATGTTTACCCTCCAATGAGCACTTTGTTGGAATCACAAGGGATTGAAATTATTGAAGGGTTCGACCCTAGTCAATTAGAGCCAAGGCCTGATCTCGTGGTTATCGGTAATGCCATGAGCCGTGGTAACCCGTGTGTTGAGTATGTATTGGATAATAACCTTAGATACACATCAGGCCCGCAATGGTTGCAAGAATTTCTACTGCATGACCGTTGGGTATTAGCGGTATCGGGAACGCATGGCAAGACAACAACATCGAGCATGCTGGCTTGGATTTTAGAAGACTGTGGCTATGCGCCTGGCTTCTTAGTTGGCGGCGTGTTGGGTAACTTTGGTATATCTGCTCGCCTTGGTGAAAGCATGTTTTTCGTGGTTGAAGCCGACGAATACGACAGTGCTTTTTTCGATAAACGATCTAAGTTCGTTCATTACCACCCAAGAACCTTGGTCATGAATAATCTTGAGTTCGATCATGCGGATATCTTTGACGATCTTGAAGCGATCAAGCGACAGTTCCATCATTTGGTTCGCACTGTGCCAAGTAATGGTCGTATTTTCTCACCGAAGCAAGATACGGCTATTGAAGATGTTCTATCTCGTGGGTGTTGGAGTGAGACTGAATCGAGCGGCGAACTTGGCGATTGGGATGCCAAGAAACTGGTTAAAGATGGCTCCAAATTTGAGGTCTATTTCCAAGACGAATGTGTTGGAACCGTAGACTGGGATTTGGTTGGCGATCATAACGTAAGTAATGCCTTGATGGCGATTGCGGCGGCAAGACATATTGGTGTGACACCCGACTTAGGATGTGAATCACTGGCGACTTTCATTAATACCAAGCGTCGCTTAGAGTTTAAAGGTGAAGTGGCAGGTGTTTCTGTTTATGACGATTTTGCTCATCATCCTACAGCGATTGAACTTACTCTGGGTGGCTTACGTAATAAGGTCGATACGAAAAAAATCATTGCTGTTTTAGAGCCTCGTTCTGCCACCATGAAGCGTGGTGTGCATAAAGAAACGCTGGCTGATTCGTTGAAGCAAGCGGATTCTACTTACTTATTCCAACCCGATAACATTGATTGGTCAGTAAAAGACGTCGCCGATGCGTGTCACCAATCCGCGCACGTGAGTGATAACATGGATGCATTCGTTGCTAAAATTGTCTCTGAGGCACAAGCGGGTGACCAAATCTTGGTAATGAGTAATGGTGGCTTTGGTGGTATTCACCAGAAACTGTTGGATGGATTGGCACTCAAAGGTTAACGCATCCTCGACCTTATAATTTGAAGTAATTGAGAACATGACAAAACACGATAAAGCGATAACTCTGGCTTTCACTGGCGCATCCGGTGCGCCTTATGGCCTGCGTTTACTTGAATGCCTTTTGGCCGCCGATTATCAGGTCTACTTGCTGATATCATCGGCAGCGCGAGTGGTGTTGGCGACCGAGCATGAACTTAAGTTACCTGCTGGGCCAGATGCTGCGAAACAAGCTTTGGTTAAGCATTTAGATTGCGACCCAGAAAAGCTGGTGGTGTGTGGCAAAGATGATTGGTTCTCACCAGTTGCATCTGGTTCAGCAGCACCGAAGCAGATGGTGGTGTGTCCATGCTCTGCAGGAAGCTTGGCATCGATTGCTCATGGCCTATCAGATAACTTAATCGAGCGTGCAGCCGACGTGGTTATGAAAGAGCGAGGACAGTTGTTGTTGGTGGTTCGTGAGACGCCATTTTCTACGTTGCATTTAGAGAATATGCACAAACTCTCGACCATGGGCGTGACGATTATGCCTGCAGCTCCGGGTTTTTATCATCAACCTAAGTCGATTGAAGACCTGGTCGACTTTATGGTGGCACGTATTCTTGATCACCTTGGTATCGAGCAAGGTTTAGTGCCACGTTGGGGTTACGATCAACGTAATTGATCCAAACTTGATGGCTTATTGTTAAAAATCAAATTACAATCCTGAACACTCATCGGGGAGCGAACCATTCAAATAATGAATGCGAGCTGAGATCAAGCAAACACTTGGGACCCGTAAACCTGAACCAGATAATGCTGGCGTAGGAATTGAGTTAGGAACAACCTCTACCGTTCTCCTCCCTCAAACCTGTGCCGCTCAGACCATGGAGAGCGTCCAGTGAAATTAACATTAACAACTCTTGCTGTTACTACAGCCATCTCTTTTTCTGCCTTCGCAGCAGACAACACCTTAACGGTTTACACTTACGACTCTTTTGCTGCGGATTGGGGCCCTCGTCCTGCCGTTGAAAAAGCATTCGAAGAAAAGTGTGGTTGTGATGTGAATTTTGTCGCGTTAGAAGATGGTGTGTCTATTCTAAACCGCTTACGTCTTGAAGGTGGCAACAGCAAAGCTGACATCATTTTAGGCCTAGATAATAATCTCATGGCTGAAGCGAAATCTACGGGCTTATTGGCTGAGCACAGTGTTGATACATCATCTGTGACGCTTCCTAACGGTTGGAACGACAGTACCTTTGTTCCTTATGATTTTGGTTACTTTGCGTTTATCTATAACAAAGAGAAGCTAGCAAACCCGCCAAAAAGCCTGAAAGAACTGGTTGAGCAACGTGACGATCTTAAGGTTATCTATCAAGATCCACGTACATCAACACCAGGCCAAGGCATGATGCTATGGATGAAGTCGGTTTACGGTGATGAAGCAACTGCAGCATGGAAGAAGCTTGCTCAGAAAACGGTGACTGTGACTAAAGGTTGGTCTGAAGCTTACTCTATGTTCCTAGAAGGCGAGTCTGATTTAGTGTTGTCTTACACAACTTCTCCGGCTTATCACATCATTGCAGAAAGTGATTCTAAGTACGCAGCAGCAAGCTTTGAAGAAGGTCATTACACTCAAGTGGAAGTGGTAGCGAAGGTTAAAGGTAGCAAGAACGAAAAGCTTGCCGATGAGTTTATGGCATTTATCTTAAGTGATGAGTTCCAATCGGCGATGCCTACTGGCAACTGGATGTACCCAGTGACCGATGTTGAGCTACCAAAAGGGTTCGAGCAACTTACGGTTCCTCAGAAAGCGCTAAGCTTCACACCAGAAAAGATCGCCGAGAAGCGTAAGCCTTGGATTCGTGAATGGCAGAGTGCACTTACTTTTTAACTTACTATTAAAAAGATGAGCGTCCTGTACTTAAAGGCTCATTCGTGATGTTTGGAATGAGCCATTTACGGTAAATAATTAATTTATGATAAAGAAAACACCTAAGGTCGGGATCTGGGTTGCGATACTCATTACCGCCTTCGTGGTTTCAGCAGTTGGGGCATTGCTTAGCAATGCCCCTTCTCTTGATATCAGCCAAGTATGGTCAGATCCTTACTATTGGCATGTAACGAAATTCAGTTTTTATCAAGCGATACTCTCAACTGTGCTGAGTGTTGGCTTTGCTATACCCGTTGCTCACGCTCTGTGTCGCAGGCAATTTTTTGGACGAGCTTTGTTGTTAAGACTGTTCGCGTCGACTTTGGTTCTGCCTGTGTTAGTCGGTGTCTTTGGCTTGCTCGCGATTTATGGGAATAGTGGTTGGTTAGCTAAATTTTTGGCTAACTTCGACATTGAATTACCATTCTCGATTTATGGTTTGAATGGCATTTTGCTGGCGCACGTTTTCTTTAACCTGCCTTATGCTAGCCGTTTACTTTTACAAGCTTTAGATACCGTACCTGCCGAGCAGCATAAGCTTTGTGCTCATTTGGGTATGAGTCATTGGAACAAATTCAGATGGGTTGAATGGCCTCGTTTAAGACAGCAACTGCCACATGTGTGTGGTTTGGTCTTTATGCTGTGTTTTACCAGCTTTGCTACCGTGATGGCACTAGGCGGTGGACCTAAATCAACCACTATCGAACTCGCTATTTATCAGGCGATTAAATTCGACTTTGACCTGCAGGCTGGTGCCTTGCTCGCTATATGGCAAATGCTGCTGTGTGGTGTGTTAGCTGTGAGCATTCAGCGCCTATCGAAACCTATTTCAGTGACAGCCAGTCAATTGTCGGAAGAGAAATATTTGGTTAAGGACTGCTGGTGGTCAAAAGCTTGGGATAGCTTTTGGATCATCACCGTCTCAATGCTGGTATTGCCGCCATTAGCTATGGTTATCGTCAGTGGCATTAACTCGCAGGCATTAATCGTACTGAGCAGCGAGCCGTTTTGGGCTGCGTTAATTACCTCGGTTAAAGTCGCGTCATTAGCAAGTGTTATCGCTGTTGGTATTGGTATCGCCATACTGCTGACTAGTCGAGCATGGCGTTTACAGAACAAGAATTTTCGAGCCGATAAAATCGAGTTGATTGGCACTATTATCTTAGTGACTCCAGGGCTTGTGATCAGTACGGGGCTCTTCTTATTACTGCGTTCATTCACCGATGTTTTCAGCTTAGCTTTCTTTATCGTGATTGCAGTAAACAGTTTAATGGCGCTTCCTTACGTAATTAAAACCTTGGCTCAACCTATGCTGCATTTGTCTCAGCAATATCAGTATGTGTGCGCAAGTTTGGGAATGATTGGTTTTACGCGTTTTAGGCTAGTGGAGTGGCGCGCATTGCGTAAACCGATGGCACAAGCCTTCTCGATCAGCTTTATGTTGGCAATGGGTGACTTAAGCGCGATTGCTTTGTTTGGTAGCCAAGATTTTAGAACTCTGCCTTTGTACCTATTCCAATTATTAGGCAGCTATCAAATGGAAGCTGCAGCTGTGGTTTCCGTGAGCTTATTGTTACTGAGTGTTGGCAGCTTTAGCCTGATTGAATTTTTATTTACTCGAAGATCTAAGCTCGATGCTAAAGAGTTGAGGAACCGATGATGTTAGTGATGAAAGATGTGGACTACCACTATCACAGAGAGTTGTTTTGCTTTGATTTTCAAGCTGAGCAGGGCGATATTGTTGCGCTTATGGGGCCAAGTGGCGCAGGTAAATCAACGCTGTTGGCACTGGTTGCTGGGTTTATTGAGCCCACTTCGGGTGAGATCTCTGTAGCGGGACAATCACTGATTGGCAAAGAAGCACATCAGCGTCCATTAGCGATGTTGTTTCAAGAGCACAATTTGTTTGCCCATCTCACCGTACGTGAAAATATTGGCTTAGGCTTGCATCCAGGGTTAAAGCTTACGGCAACCCAAAAGCACGAAGTCGAACAGGCCGCTACACAAGTGGGTGTCGCGGAGTATTTAGATAGATTGCCTGAGCACTTATCGGGCGGTCAACGTCAGCGTGTCGCGTTAGCTCGATGCTTTGTTCAGCCTCATGATATTTGGCTGCTTGATGAACCTTTCTCTGCGCTTGACCCTTTGCTTCGTGAGGAAATGCTTAACCTTGTTAGGCGATTAGCCGCCGAGCGAAACATTACGGTATTGATGGTTACTCACCACTTAGGTGATGCACGCAGTATCGCAAATAAGTTCGTTTTTGTTGCGCTAGGTAAGGTGTTGGTTGCAGACTCGATAGAGACACTGACGGCTGAACATCCACAGCAAGAGCTAAGCTCGTTTGTTAAAGCGGGTGAATGATGATTTTTTCACTCCTGTGAGTACTTATTGATATTGAGAGCTTCTTGATATCGAGTGCGTCAAAAACAAAAAGACCTAGCATGCGCTAGGTCTTTTATTATCTTTCTGATTAAAGGGCGGCGAAGATTAGTCGCCTAGCTTTAGCTCTTTTAAGATTTGGAATATTTCACGAGAAGACTTAGCCGGTTTATTTGCCGCTTTCTCTTTGTTAGCTTGACGAGCGAGCTGACGAAGACGTTGACGGTCAGCTTCCGGGTACATTTCCATAACGTCTGAAATGGCCGCATCGCCTTCTGCAACAACACGATCACGCAGTTGTTCTAGTTTGTGCAGTTCAACTGTTGCTTGAGAGTGTTTGTTGCGAATCTTATCTAAAGCCGCTTGAATTGGCTCTGGATCGACACTGCGCATTACTTTACCAATGTATTGAAGTTGACGGCGCTTCGCTTCATTTTTAAAGCGTTGTGCATCTTTAATCGCTTGTGCCAAATCTTCAGACAGCGGAAATTTGTCTAATACAGAAGGCTTTAGGTCAACAAGCTCTTCTCCCAGCTTTTGCAGGGCGTCCATGTCCGTTTTCATTTCTGTCTTACTTACCCAGATGATTTCTTCTTCTGGTTCCCATGGGGCTTTTTGGTTTTTGCGAGCCATCTTTTCTGCCTATGTCACTATCTCAAACGAATATATTGCCTATTTTAGCAAGAATCTTGGGGAGAAAGCGAAATTCTTGTTATCCTACGTAATATTGACCTAAAAAATTAGAATAGATATGGATGTAAAACAGCAAGTCGCCCAACAACGAGTTGAGCTAGAAGCCGCAGTAGCTAAAGCGTTGGATATGGCATCAGTGAGTGCAGACGCCGCTGAGGTTGCTATTACTAAGTCAACGGGTTTAAGTGTTTCAACACGTATGTGTGAAGTGGAAAACGTTGAATTTAATAGTGATGGTGCTCTAGGTATTACTGTTTACCGCGGTCAGAAAAAAGGCAGCGCATCTACATCTGATCTGAGTGAGAAGACAATTGCTCAAACAGTCGCGGCTGCGCTTGATATCGCTCAGTACACTTCTGAAGACCCGTTTGCTGGTCCTGCAGCAAAAGAATACATGGTAAAAGAAATTCCAGACTTGGATCTTTTCCACCCAGATGAACCAAACCCTGACTATGCCGCTGAGATTGCGATTGCAGCTGAGAAGCAAGCTCTAGCTTATAGCGATAAGATCAAGCAAAGTGATGGTGCAAGCTACGACAGCCATTATGGCGTTAAAGTTTATGGTAACAGCCATGGCTTACTAGCTAGCTACGCATCAAGCCGCCATAGCACGAGCTGCTGTGTGATTGGACAAGGCGCTAACGGTGAGATGGAGCGAGACTACAGCTATACCGTTGCACGTCACCGTGATGAGCTATGGACGCCTGAGCGCGTAGGTCAAGAAGCAGCAGAAAAGACAATTAGCCGTTTGGATGCGAAAAAGCTACCAACAGGCCAATACCCAATCATGTTTGCTAACGATGTCGCGACTGGCTTGATTGGCCACCTTGTGATGGCGATCAGTGGTGGTAACTTATACCGTAAGTCATCGTTCTTATTGGATCACCTAGGTCAGAAAATTCTACCTGATTGGTTTAACATTTCTGAGCGTCCTCATATCTTACGTGGTTTGGCTTCAAGCCCATTCGATAGCGAAGGTGTGTTCACTCAAGATCGTGAAATCATCACTGATGGTGTGTTAGCAACTTACCTGCTAACCAGTTATGCCGCACGTAAAATGGATATGACACCAACAGGTCATGCTGGTGGTATTCATAACTGGTTCGTTAAATCAACGGGTCAAAACTTTGAGCAGATGCTAAAAGAACTAGGCACCGGCTTCCTTGTGACTGAAGTAATGGGTCAAGGCGTGAATACCGTGACCGGTGATTATTCACGTGGCGCAGCAGGTTTCTGGGTTGAGAATGGAGAAATCCAATACCCAGTATCTGAAGTGACGATCGCGGGTAACCTAAAAGACATGTTCACTCAGATTGTTGCGGTTGGTAACGATGTTGAAACGCGTTCACAAATTCAAACGGGCTCTATCTTGCTTGAGTCGATGAAAGTCGCGGGTGAGTAATGAAGTTAGCGCCAATATGATGAATTAAAAAAGGGAGCCGATGGCTCCCTTTTTGTTTTCTGTATTTCGCCAAAAATAGGCTAGCTGCTTATGATAACTAGATTAGTATGGTTGCTAAGCCTAAGAACACCGATAGGCCAATAACATCGGTTACTGTGGTCAGTGCCATACCGCCTGCCAATGCCGGGTCGATATTCATCTTTTTCAGCATTACCGGGATGGTTACACCGGCGATACCAGCGACAATCAAGTTGGTCATCATCGCTGCTGAGATGATGCCTCCCAGTATCCAGTTACCTTTCCAAGCAACCACAATACCACCAATGATAACAGCCCATAACACGCCGTTTAGGAAGCCGATGGCCGCCTCTTTGAGTAGTAGTTCGCGTTTGTTACTGTCACCGATATGACCGAGTGCTAAACCACGAATCACAAGCGCAACGGTTTGGTTACCAGCAACCCCGCCCATTGAAGGTACGATAGTCATTAGAACCGCAATCGCTGCCATTTGGTCGAGTGTTGCTTCAAACATATTGGATACAGATGCAGCAGCAAGTGCAGCGAGTACGTTGGCACCCAACCAGACACTACGACGACGAGCAGATTTTACGACTGGAGCGAAGGTATCTTCGTCATCGTCCATACCCGCCATGCTCATCATTGAGTGCTCGGCGTCTTCACGGATAACATCAACCACGTCATCGATAGTGATACGACCAACAAGATGCTGGTTACTATCAACAACGGGTGCAGAAACCCAATTACGACGTTCGAACAGACTGGCAATATCGGAAGCACTGGTTTCAACCGCGATCGCTTCGTCAGCATCTTCCATCACTTCGGAAACCTGAACATCGGGCTGAGTTGTTACTAGTGTGGTAAGCGATAGGTTACCGATCAGACGTTCTTCTTCATCAATAACATACAGAGCATCGGTTGCGTCGGGCAATTCGCCACGCATACGCATATAGCGCAATACAACGTCGACATCGACGTCGCCACGAATCGTGATTACGTCGGTATTCATGATCGCACCCGCTGAATCTTCTGGGTACGAAAGGGCGGTTTCTACTAATGCACGATCGACGGAGTCCATTTGAGAAAGGACTTCGCGAGAAACATCGTCGGGTAGGCTTCGAAGTACGTACGCGACGTCATCGGTTTCCATACCTTCTGTTGCTTCTGCCAAGGTTTCTGGTGCCATTTTCGACACAAGCGCATCTTTGACGTCTTCGTTTAGTTCATCAAGAATTTCACCGTAGTCTTCTGGATCGGTGAGTTGCCAGAGTACGTCACGACTTTTGCGAGGGGAGGCTTCTAAAAGGTGTGCAATATCTTCAGGTTCCATGTCCTGAAGTTGTCGACGTACGTGAACAAATCGGCCGTTTTCTAGGGCTTCGCTGACTTCTTGGAGGGTTTGGTGAGCTTGGTCGAATTCTAATTGCTCTGCCATATTTTCCTCCTATTTTTTATTCTAACAATGCTTGGGATAGTAACTTAATTCTGGGGCTTATTTAAATCATAAACTTAGCTAGAACTAAGATTTAATACTGGTTGGTTCGAAGTTTGAGTCTTCAGTGTTGTGAGTGACTCGTTTTCGCTACTCACCTTCATCAAACTTGTCTTCAATGAGGTGGCAAACAGCATCAAGTGCTTGTTGTGAATCGGTGCCTGTAGCTTGGATCGTGATGTGTTGCCCTTGCGCTGATTCCAGCATAAGCAACCCCATCACACTGTCTGCAGTTGCGATTTTATCTTCTTCGCTATGGATCGTGATAGTTGCATCAAAACTTTGGGCAAGCTCAACCAATTTTACGGCTGCTCTAGCGTGAAGACCCAAGCGATTTTGGATCAGTACAGTTCGAGTTAATTCCATGGTTAGCCTTGTTGGTGCTTCTCTAGGGAGGCATGTCTGATTTGAACTTGATGACCGAGTTGTTCGAAGTATTCACCAATTTTCTGAGTTAGATAAACTGAGCGGTGTTTGCCGCCAGTGCAACCAATCGCGACCGTTAGGTAACTGCGATTATTCTTCTCTAACATGGGTAACCACTGCTCAACAAAGCCTTGAATTTGTTGCTTGAGTTCAAGAACTTCAGCGTGTTTCTCTAGGAAAGAGTGAATTGGAGCATCAAGTCCCGTCAATGGTCGTAGTGCCGGTTCCCAGTGAGGGTTTGGCAGAAATCGAACATCAAACACATAATCGGCATCACTTGGTAGGCCGAACTTAAAGCCGAAAGACTGAAAAACGATAATGAGTTCTTGTTTTTCTTTGCCCTCAACTTTGAAACGAACCTGTTCACTCAATTCGTAGAGGTTACAGTCACTGCTATCAATCACAATGCTGGCTTGCTCTACAAGAGGAGTCAGAAGTGTTTTTTCTAAATCAATAGCTTGTTCAAGAGAGAGTTTTTCTTGGCCGATCGATAAAGGATGAATTCTGCGTGTTTCGCTGTAGCGCTTGAGTAGCGTCTGTTTACTCGCGTCTAGAAATAAGACGTTTAGGTCTATATCTGTGGCGGCTTCTAACTGGTCTAGCGTTTCTGTAACTAACTGAGGCTCTTTTGGTAGGTTACGAATATCAATGCTAACAGCGACGTTTTGATTGATCTCGCGTACCGATTCGACGAAGTCGTTGAGCAGGTTTACTGGTAGGTTATCAACACAGTAATACCCCAAGTCTTCAAGAACTCGTAGCGCAACACTTTTCCCGGCTCCTGACTGGCCACTAACAACGATTAATCGCATGTTATTACTCGCAAGTTGGCACTTGAATCATGATGTCGTAAAGCTCTTGATCGCTTTGAGCATTACGCAACTGTTTAAGAGTCTGCTTGTCGTTAAGTCGCTCTGCCATACAAGAAAGGGTTTTCAGATGCTCTTTACATTGTTCACTAGGAACAAGTAGAGCAAACAGTATATCAACTGGGCGGTTATCGATAGCATCAAATTCGATTGGGTCTTGGCATTGTATTAATACAGCAATCGCTTTATCACTGACATTCATGCGTGCATGGGGAATCGCAATACCGTTACCGATACCTGTACTGCCCATTTTTTCACGGCTCAGCATGCACTCAAACAGTTCTGTTGAATCTTGACCGCAGCTTTCTGCTGCGATTTGACTGATCAGCTCAAGGGCTCTTTTTTTGCTTGTGCATTGGACTGCACTTTTAGTGCAGTCCAATGAAAGTACTTCGCTTAATTGCATGTTAGTGACTACTTAGTTTTTCTTTGTGCTTGTTGAGTTGGCGAACAAGTTTATCAACCAATGAATCAATCGCGGCATACATGCTTTCATCTGTTGCTGTCGCATGAATTTCCCCTTGATTTATATGCAGGGTAGCTTCTGCGATTTGATTGATTTTCTCAACTTTTAAAACAACTTGAACACTATTGATATGATCAAAGAAGCGCTCAAGTTTGTCGAATTTGGTGTGAACATAGTCTTGCATTGAATCGGTAAGATCAACGTGATGGCCTTGAATATTGATTTGCATAGACTTTCCTTTTCAATTGGTTGCCAGGTTACAACTAAATTAATAGTTAACTAATCAATCGTTAATGAATAAAGAGCTAACTACTTTAGTTTATAGCAGGCGTTTACGCTGACTCGATGGGGCAATGCCCAGAGATTCACGGTATTTCGCTATGGTACGTCTAGCTACCTGAATTCCTTGGTCAGCCAGTAAAGCAGCAATCTTACTATCACTTAGAGGCTTTGCGGTATTTTCCGCTGCGACAAGCTTCTTAATGAGTGCGCGAATTGCTGTAGATGAACATTCACCGCCATTGTCAGTGCTGACATGGCTTGAGAAAAAGTACTTGAGTTCGAAGATGCCACGCGGTGTGTGCATGAATTTTTGAGTCGTCACACGAGAGATCGTGGATTCGTGCATATCAACAGCTAAAGCCACATCATTCAATACCATCGGCTTCATGGCTTCTGCGCCATGTTCGAAGAAACCGCGTTGATGTTCAACAATACACCGAGCGACTTTTAGTAGCGTTTCATTTCGGCTCTCTAGGCTTTTAATTAGCCATTTTGCTTCTTGCAAATTTGAGCGGATAAATTGGTTGTCAGCACTACTGCCTTTGCTACTAAGGGCCGCGTATTGTTGATTTACTTTTAGTTTTGGCACGCTATCTGGATTGATGGTGACCAACCATTTCCCAAGCTCTTTGAAGACGGATACGTCAGGAACCACATACTCAGTTTCGTCTGGCGTGATCTTGCTTCCAGGGCGAGGGTCCAGCTGTTGGATTAATTGCAAAACTTCGCGTAGTTCCGCTTCTTTCAACTTGGTCTCTTTGATAACCAGTTTGTAATCGCGATTGCCGAGTTGGTCGATATGGCTAGTAAGTACTAACTTAGCTTCGTTAAGCCAAGGGGTATCTTGTGGGAAGGTCGCCAATTGCAGTAACAAGCAATCTTGCAGATTCACAGAACCGACACCTAGCGGATCAAACTGCTGAATTCGTTTACGAACGGCTTCAATTTCATCAAGCTCGATCTCTTCGTTGTCGAAGTTCTCAAGGATGTCTTCACAAGATACGGTCAGGTAACCGCGGTCATCGATAGCATCAATTAGCGCAAAAGCTATGCTGCGGTCAGTTTCAGTAAATGGTGTTAAATCGAGTTGCCAGAGCAGGTAATCGTATAGACTTTGTGTAGTTTCGCCTTGATAAACGGGCATATCGTCATCAATCGCAATGCCAGTGTTACCTGTGTTTGCGCTGTAAACGTCTTCCCAAGTTGTATCGATTTCTAGTTCGTTGCCGATCTCTGATTTTTCGATCAAATCGGAGCTATCAGGTAAGTCTTGTTCTACTGTTTCAACTGTTTCTTTCTCGTCACTGCTAGGTTTTTCTTCCGATGTTGGCGTATCTTCATTGCCGTCTTCGACATCGAGTAGTGGGTTCGATTCAAGTGCTTCTTGAATCTCTTGTTGCAAATCCAAAGTAGACAATTGCAACAAACGAATCGCTTGTTGCAATTGAGGAGTCATTGCTAACTGTTGGCCTAGCTTAAGTTGTAATGAGGGTTTCATTCAGTGTTACTTACCTAGTTATTATTCTAAGAACTCTCGATACTCTCTATCTAATCATAGACGGAATTGTTCGCCTAGATAAACTTGTTTAACTTGTTCGTTATTGAGAACATCTTCAGGAGTTCCCTCAGCTATTAGATGCCCTTGACTTACGATGTAAGCTTTTTCACACACGTCTAATGTTTCACGAACGTTGTGGTCGGTAATCAAAACGCCTAAGCCGCGATCACGTAAGTGAACAATGATTTTTTTGATATCGATAACCGATATAGGGTCAACACCGGCAAAAGGTTCGTCCAGGAGAATGAATTGAGGGTTTGCTGCTAGTGCGCGAGCAATCTCAACACGGCGACGCTCACCACCAGACAATGCCATACCATTACTCGCTCGAATATGTTGGATGTGAAACTCTTCGAGAAGATCTTCCAGCTTATCTTGACGTTGCGCGTTAGTCATCTCATCACGCGTTTGTAAAACAGCCATGATGTTGTCTTCAACTGACAATTTACGAAAAATGGATGCTTCTTGAGGAAGGTAACCGATACCAAGACGAGAGCGACTGTGCATTGGTAAGATACTGATGTCTCGGTCGTCAATGCTGATAGTACCTTCATCTCGCGCAACCAGACCCACTATCATATAGAAAGAGGTGGTTTTACCTGCACCGTTTGGGCCAAGTAGCCCTACGATCTGACCTGACTCTACTTGTAAGCTTACGTCTGTTACAACTTTACGTTTTCCGTAGGTCTTCGCTAGGTTCTTTGCTGTAAGGACTGCCATGATTACTTATTCACTTCCGCTGGTTGTAAAACCGTTGATACTCGCTCACTGCTATCACTATCGGCAACCAATTTTTGAGAGGTGATCTGATAGGTAATCTTAGAGCCACGAATGATACTGCCATCTTGAGATAGCATCGCGTTCTTAGTCATGATCAATCTATCGGCAATCAGCTGGTAATGTAAATCGTCAGCTTCACCATAGAGTGTTTTCCCATCGTCAGTAAGTTGAGAAAAGGTTGCGGGCTTTCCGAAACCTTGTATTTCTTCAATTTCACCGTTGACGGCATTACGTGTAACAATGACCTTATCGGCATTGATATTGATGCTACCTTGTTTAAGGTTCACATCGCCAAGAAAGGTTACTTGATTGCTTTTCATATCTAATTGCTGACTGTCTGAATCAATATAGACAGGCTGCTCGCTATCCGAAGATAGAGCATAGACATTAGACGCCGCAAGGGTCAAAGCCAATAAACTAAGGTGTGAGAGTTTCATATCTACCCTGAACAGAATTAAAGAGAGTCGCATTGTTGGTACCGAAGTTCCCTTTCATTGCTTGCCCCTCATTTTCAAAAAATGTACCGATCATATGGACCGGAGTGTCTGAATAAAAATCTCGACTAGTCAGTTCAACAACCATTTTATCTGTGGTCATTGTATCGAAGCTAGCATCTGGCAACAGGTTTTTCGCCACAACATTGTCATAAAAAGTGATGACTTGATTTTCATCCATAATTGCGCGATCAGCGGTCACTCGCCATTCTATCGTATGCCCTTCACGGAATACTGAAAGAATAGGGTCTTGAAAGTGCGTATCGCCAACGACCGAGTAGTGCTCTAGATTAGTTGATTCAACTCGGTAGCTACGAATACCGCTTTCGCCATAGCTAATGTTATCAAGATTCTTTCCGCTAAACGCAGGCAGTTCCAAGTTTGGATCTACTTGTATCGTCGATGTTTGCTCTTTGTCGTACAAGTAATAGGCCGACCAAGAGGCAATAAAGATGAGTATTAAATAGATAATACGATTAAAACTCATATGCTTAAACCTTTGTGCACGTCGAGTTCGTTTCTTGCTTGTAAAATAAGGTCGCAGACTTCACGAACAGCACCGTAACCACCATTAATGGTGGTTACGTAGTTGGCTCTTTGTGCAAGCAATGGGTGGCCGTCTGCCACACATACCTTCAAGCCAACCTTTGCCATTACAGGCCAATCGATTAAATCGTCTCCGATATAACCTGTGTTTTCAGGATTGATTGAAAGCTTATCGCAAATATCTTGGTAGGCTTTAACTTTATCATCCTGACCTTGATAAATTAGCTTAATACCGAGAGCGGTCATTCGATTTTCAACAATTTTAGATTTACGGCCAGTGATGATCGCGATTTCAACGCCCGCGTTCATCAACGATTTAATGCCGTAACCGTCGCGCGTATGGAAAGTTTTTAGCTCTTCACCATTGTTACCCATGTAGATGCGACCATCTGAGAACACGCCATCGACATCGCAAATAAGCAATTTGATCTCTTTTGCTACGGCAAACACTTCTGAATCTACCGTGCCGTATAGGGTTTCGACTGTTTGTGACATTACATTACTCCTGCTTTCAGTAAGTCATGCATATTTAAAGCGCCTACTAATTTGCCACTATCACACAACACCAAGCCATTGATGCTCTTAGCTTGCATCAAATTTAAGCCCTCAACTGCGAGCATGTTTGGTTCTGCTACCGTTGGGTTCAGTGTCATTACATCGCCGATCTGCGTGCTATGAATATCAATACGTTTATCTAAGATACGGCGTAAATCACCATCGGTAAAAATGCCCTTCATTTGGCCATCTTCACCGACGATTGCCGTCATACCCAAGCCTTTTTGAGATATCTCTAACAGGGCATCTCGAACTAGTGCATCCGGAGCAACAATTGGGAGTGAATCGCCGGTGTGCATGATGTCGTCTAGTTTCAACAGCAGTTGACGGCCCAAAGCACCACCAGGATGAGACAGTGCAAAATCTTGAGCGGTAAAACCTCTTGCCTGTAAAAGTGCAACGGCTAATGCATCACCCATAACCAAAGTAGCGGTAGTACTGGTTGTTGGTGCTAAACCTAGAGGACACGCTTCTTCGGGTACTGAAATCTGTAAATGAATATCAGATAAAGTCGCCATGTTTGATGCCGGCTTGCCAGTCATGCTGACAATCTTAATGTTTAAACGCTTTAATACTGGGAATAGGCTGAGGATTTCTCCTGATTCACCTGAGTTGGATATTGCTATCACAATATCGCCAGGTTCGATCATGCCCAAATCACCATGCGCTGCTTCACCTGGGTGTACAAAGAAAGCCGATGTACCAGTGCTTGCCAGTGTAGCTGCTATTTTGTTACCAATGTGGCCTGATTTGCCCATGCCCATCACTACGACTTTGCCTTTGTTGTTCAGGATTAGGTCGCAAGCTTTGCTAAAATCATCATTAAAATATTGGTCTAATTGCGTGAGACCTGCAACTTCAGTTTCCAAAACTTGTTTTGCAACGCTGCAATAATCAAATGGCTGAGACATCAAATACTCCAAGTACGGGAAGTTAAATCAACAATTAAGCTGACATGTTCATTAGTAGGTAACTTTGATACGCCACAAACGTCACGATTAACACGCCGCCTTCGATACGATTCACGCTACGAGATTTTCCTAGTGCCATGATAACAAGGAGTAGTGATACGCCTAGCATCACCCAGAAGTCACGACCCATTGCAAACTCGCTCAAGATGGAAGGGTTTAGGATGCCTGGGATACCCATCACGGCAAGGATGTTGAATACGTTTGAGCCAATGATATTACCCACAGCCATATCATCTTCACCTTTCATAACACCAGCTAGTGATGCTGCAAGTTCAGGTAAACTTGTGCCAACGGCAATAATGGTTAAACCAATCACAAGGTCGCTCATACCAAAGAACTTCGCGATTACAACCGCGTTGTCAACCAACATGTTGGCCGCTAGAGGTAGAATAATCAGGCCAACCACCACCCACATTGCGGCTTTGGGGTTGCTCACGCCTTCAGGAACTTCAGATTCTTGTTCGTCAAGAAAGGCATCACCGTTCTTTTTCTCACTACGGCTGATTTGCAGCATCGCAAATAAGAAAGCGGCAAAAAGAACAAACAACAACACACCTTCATAGAAACCTAAGTGATTATCCCAAAGCAGTGCGCCCGCTAATAGAGTGACACCTATCATTAAAGGTAGTTCACGACGAATCACACCAGAGCTAATCGATAATGGCTTGATAAGGGCTGTAATACCTAAAATCAGCGCGATGTTAGCGATGTTTGAGCCTAATACATTACCTACCGCCGTATCTGTTTTACCATCAAGGGCTGCTGTAGCAGAAACCATCATTTCAGGAGCTGAAGATCCCATTGCTAAGATTGTCATACCGATAACTAGTGGTGAAATACCGAAGTTGCGAGCAAGAGCAGCGGCACCGTAGACCAGCTTATCTGCACTCCACACCAAAAAACCTAGACCGATAATAAGAAACGCAATCGCTTCAAGCATGATGATTCCTAAAAATTAATAAAAAACGGAGAATTAACCGCTAATTTTGACTTGTTGCTAGATAAAAGGGAAGTCACTCGACAAATTAATTGCTAGTTAGTGGTAAAGAAATGTTGATGAGGAATGAATTTCTCAATGCTTTCAAATCCCTGCCTTTGTTTTCTGTTTTTAATAATTAATTGAACAGCGCTTTTAATTCTAAAGTAGACTCATTATTATTGCAGCCATAATTGGCGTTTTTAAAGCAAGGAAACAACAAAAGTATGTTGAACACTGAGCTTGTGAAAGTTAAGAATCTCAGCTTCTCACGCGGTGAGCGAATTATCTTTGATGACATCAGTTTAGAGGTTCCTCAAGGAAAAATAACCGCGATCATGGGGCCGTCAGGGATCGGTAAAACAACCTTATTACGTCTGATTGGTGGACAATTACCACCAGATGAAGGTGAAATTTGGTTTGATGGCGACAACATCCCTGCATTGCCACGTCGAAAGCTATATCAAGCACGCAAGAAAATGAGCATGCTTTTCCAATCGGGGGCACTTTTCACGGATCTGAATGTCTTTGATAATGTGGCGTTTCCTTTGCGAGAGCACACTGAACTTAACGAAAAATTCATTCGTACCATTGTATTGCTTAAGCTTGAGGCGGTAGGGTTGCGAGGCGCGGCGCAATTAATGCCGAGTGAGTTGTCTGGTGGTATGGCGAGACGAGCGGCGTTGGCCCGTGCGATCGCATTGGACCCAGAACTTATTATGTATGATGAGCCTTTTGTTGGCCAAGACCCAATCACCATGGGTGTTTTGGTTGAGTTGATTCGTAACCTCAATCAAGCCTTGGGCTTAACCTCGATTGTCGTTTCTCATGATGTCCCTGAGGTGATGAGCATTGCTGATTGGGTTTATTTGATGGCTGATGGGAAAATTATTGCTGCAGGTTCTCCTGATGAGTTGTACAACAACAGCGACCCAAGAGTGCAGCAATTTTTGCAAGGTGAATCGGATGGCCCTGTGCCATTTAGGTTTCCTGCAAATAGCTTAGAAAAGGATTTGTTTGAATATGATTGCTAAAACTATTGCGGGTGTCGGTAAGCGCGCACTTGCGATCTGTGAGTCATTTGGTCGAGCAAGCCTAATGCTATTTGGGGCTTTGTTTGGCATCCCGAAACTAAAAAACTTCCCTCTATTAGTTAAACAATTTTATAGCGTTGGCGTTCAGTCATTGGCTATCATTTTAGTTTCGGGTTTGTTTATTGGCATGGTACTCAGTCTGCAGGGCTATGTCGTATTAATCGACTATGGCGCAGAGGGTAACCTTGGGCAAATGGTCGCGCTCTCGTTGTTACGGGAACTGGGCCCTGTGGTGACAGCACTTCTGTTTGCTGGCCGTGCGGGTTCAGCATTAACGGCTGAGATCGGCTTAATGAAAGCAACGGAACAGATCTCTAGTCTTGAGATGATGGCGGTTGATCCTCTTAAACGCATTATTGCGCCACGTCTCTGGGCCGGCCTTATTTCTATGCCACTGCTCGCTATGATTTTTATGGCGGTCGGGATTTGGGGTGCTCAGTTAGTCGGTGTGGATTGGAAAGGTATTGACCACGGCAGTTTCTGGTCTGCGATGCAGTCTTCCGTTGAGCTTGGCCGTGATATTGGTAACAGTATGATCAAATGCATGGTCTTCGCTATCACCGTAACTTGGATCGCACTTTTTAATGGTTATGATGCAGTACCGACATCCGAAGGTATTAGTCAGGCAACCACACGCACAGTAGTACACTCTTCTCTAGCGGTATTAGGGCTAGATTTTGTTCTTACCGCATTGATGTTTGGGAATTAATCATGCAACAAACTCGAAAATTAGAATTATGGGTCGGCACCTTTGTTATTGCCGGAATTTGCGCAATCTTAATCATGATCTTTCAAGTCGCTGACGTAAAAGGTCTCGGTTCAAACCATACTTACAACTTAAAAGCGACCTTTGACAATATTGGCAGCCTAAAGGTTCGCTCACCAGTAAAGGTGGGGGGCGTCGTTGTTGGTCGAGTTCAAAGTATTGAACTTGATACTGAGAGCTACCTTCCTGTGGTTGAACTGTCTATTGATGCGAAGTACTCACAATTTCCTGATACCTCTAGTGCTCAAATCTTAACGTCGGGCTTGATCGGTGAGCAGTACATCAGCTTAGTTCCAGGCTTCATCTTTGAAGATGAAGAGATGTTGGTTGATGGTGATTCTATCGAAGACACCAAGTCGGCATTAGTATTAGAAGATTTGATTGGCCAAGTGCTGTATAGCGTCGGTGGCTCTGATAATAGCGAAGCTAAGGAGTAGGCTCATGTTAAAGACTAATTACTTATTGAAAAGACTGCTTCTGACAGCTGTCGCTTTGCTGATGTCGACTCCAGCTTTTTCGGCAAAACCGATTGACCGAACTCAGCCTTATCAGATGATGACTCAAGTTGCAGAAGAGGCTTTCGCCCGTTTGAAGAACGAGCAAGAGAATATCCAACAAGATCCTGAGTTACTGAAGGTCATCGTGGAAGAAGAGTTGATGCCTTATGTGAATGCTCAATATGCGGCGCTGAAGTTGCTAGGGCCGAACTTGAAAGGTGCTGACAGAGGAGACGTGCGCGTATTTATTGATGCATTTCGTAAATATCTCGTTTCTTCTTATGCTCAAGTGTTAACTCAATATACAAATCAGACGATTAAATTTGGTCCAGAACCAACAATTAAAACAGATAGCCGTATTACCAGTATTAAGGTTGATATCATTGATACGCCTCGACCAAACATTAACCTTGAGTTTAAACTGCGCAAAGATAAGAAGTCAGGTGAGTGGAAGGCATTTGATATGGTTGCCGAAGGTATAAGCCTGCTATCAAGTAAGAAGTCTGAGTGGAACACTAAGATTCGTCAAGAAGGCATCTTACAAGTAGCTGACGAACTCGAGAAACTGGCTTCTCAACCGATTCGTTTTGAGAGTAATAAATAATGAGCCATTCTCAATGGCAAGCGCTAAGCTCTAAAGAATATCAACTTCTTGGTGATATAGATCGAGATAGTGTACCTGCAATCTGGCGTATATTGGAAAAGTGGCAAACGACAGAATCGAGCGTTGAAATTGACCTTAGCCATATAAATCGAGTCGATTCAGCAGGAATGGTGATGCTAATTCACTTATTAGAGCATGCAAAAAATCAAAACTGTCATATAATGCTCAGTTTCGTGCCAGAACAATTACGAACGTTGTTCCAATTGAGCAATATCCAGCCAATGATGGCAGAACACATAAAAAATTAGGCAGGAGCTATTTGTGGACAGCACAAAAGTACAAGAATTATTAGCAGAGGCTCTGAACCTTCAGGAAATTATCGTGAAGGGTGAAGGCAGTCATTACGAAGTTGTTGCGGTTGATCCATGTTTTGACGGCATGAATCGAGTTAAGAAGCAGCAACTAATCTACGGCCCACTAATGGAATACATTCAACGCAATGATATCCATGCTCTTTCTATTAAGGCTTTCACGCCGGAAGAGTGGGAACGTGATAAGAAACTGATGTCACTTTAAGGTTTATGATGGAAAAGTTTCGAGTTATTGGATCGGATAAGCCGCTAAGCGGTGAAGTGACGATCTCAGGCGCAAAAAATGCAGCCCTACCAATCCTATTTGCTTCAATTCTAGCTGAAGAGCCGGTTGAAGTGAGTAATGTTCCTCACCTACGTGACATCGATACTACGATGGAATTGCTTAAGCGTTTAGGCGCAAAAGTATCACGCAACGGTAGTGTTCATGTTGATGGCAGCGAAATTAATGAATTTTGTGCACCTTACGATTTAGTAAAAACAATGCGCGCTTCTATCTGGGCTTTAGGTCCTTTAGTCGCTCGTTTTGGTGAAGGCCAAGTGTCACTTCCTGGTGGTTGTGCAATTGGCGCTCGACCTGTTGATTTACATATCCATGGCCTAGAGCAACTAGGTGCGACCATTAAGTTGGAAGATGGTTATGTAAAAGCAAGTGTTGACGGCCGTTTGAAAGGCGCGCACATCGTGATGGATAAAGTAAGTGTGGGTGCCACCATTACTATCATGTGTGCAGCAACGCTAGCGGAAGGTACAACTGTATTAGATAACTCAGCGCGTGAGCCTGAGATTGTTGATACGGCTGATTTCCTAAACAAACTAGGTGCTAAGATTTCTGGCGCAGGTACAGATACGATTACTATCGAAGGCGTTGAACGTCTTGGTGGTGGTCATCACTCTGTGGTTGCTGACCGTATCGAAACGGGTACGTTCCTTGTTGCTGCTGCTGTTTCTGGCGGTAAAGTGGTTTGTCGCAACACCAACGCTCATCTTCTTGAAGCTGCATTAGCGAAGCTTGAAGAAGCGGGTGCGAAGGTTGAAACGGGCGAAGGTTGGATCAGCCTTGATATGACAGATCGTGAGCTGAAAGCGGTGAAAATCGTAACAGCACCTCACCCAGGTTTCCCAACCGACATGCAAGCACAGTTTACTCTGCTCAACATGATGGCGAAGGGCAGTGGTGTTATCACTGAGACTATCTTTGAAAACCGCTTTATGCACATTCCTGAGTTACAGCGAATGGGCGCAAAAGCGGAAATCGAAGGCAACACGGCTATTTGTGGTGAAACTGAGAAGTTAAGCGGCGCTCAAGTAATGGCAACGGATCTTCGTGCATCTGCGAGTCTAGTTATTGCTGGTTGTATTGCCCAAGGCGAAACTATCGTTGACCGTATTTATCACATCGATCGTGGCTACGATAAGATTGAAGATAAACTTTCAGCTTTAGGCGCAAACATTACACGATTTAGCGAGTCGAACTAACTTAGGTTAGTGGATTCATGAATCAGTAAGATGAAAACATAAAAGTCGGAACCTTGGTTTCGGCTTTTTTATAGTTGTATTTACCGCAAGTGAATCTATTGCCTATTTTGTGTGAATAGATGAATCAACTTAGCGGTTGTGAGGAGCAAAATGATAGCAATATTACGTATTTTCGCAGTGGCGATATTTGCGATTCTTATGTTTGTATTTGGTTGTGGCTATTGTCTATTAAGCCCACGTAACCCGAAACACGTATTTACCTTTGGCCGTTATTTCGGTCGCATGTCGAAAATCTTTGGCATGAAGTTAGAGCTTCGTATCCCGGAAGATGCTTACTCTCGCGGCCAACATGTTTACGTTGCAAACCACCAAAACAGCTGGGACCTATTCACGATTTCATCAGCGGTAACACCTAAGGTTGTGACTGTTGGTAAGAAGAGCTTAGCGTGGATGCCTCTTTTTGGTCAGCTGTATTGGCTGACGGGTAATATCCTAATCGACCGAGCTAACCGCAGCAAAGCGGTAGGTACGATCGATCAAGTGGTTACTAGCCTTAAAGAGAGTGATGTTTCAGTATGGATGTTCCCTGAGGGGACTCGTTCTCGTGGTCGTGGTTTGTTGCCATTCAAAACGGGTGCTTTCCATGCTGCGATTGGCGCTGGCTTACCTATTATCCCTATCGTGTGTAGCTCAACAGGTGGCGTGAAGCTGAACCGTTGGAACAATGGTCATGTGATTGTTGAAATGCTGCCACCAATCAGCACTGAAGATTACGATAAGTCTAATGTTCGTCAACTGGCTAACCTAGCTCGTGAGCAGATGGCTGCGAAGCTTGAAGAGTTAGACAAAGAAGTGATTGAGCTTAATAAGAAGTAATCATCTAAGCGAAACGATGAACAATAAAAAAGGTTGCCAATTGGGCAACCTTTTTTGTATCTGATAAACGCTCAGCATTATGCCAACTTGTTTACTAGAAACCGTTTATTCTAGATATTAAAACCTATTTGCGAACTGCAATAGCTTCGATCTCGATACCTACATCTTTTGGCAGACGCGCTACTTCAACACATGAACGTGCAGGGTAGTTTGCAACACCGTGCTCATCAAAGAACTTACCGTAAACTTCATTTACTGTACCGAAGTCGTTTAGGTCTTTAACGAATACCGTTAGTTTTACGATGTCTTTTACTGTTAGGCCAGAAGCTTCAACAACCGCTTGAACGTTGTCTAGAGATTGGCGAGCTTGTTCTGCGATATCAGCAGATACTTCACCAGTTGCTGGGTTTACTGGGATTTGACCAGAAGTCAGAACCATATTGCCAAGGTCAACACCTTGTACGTATGGGCCGATTGCAGCTGGAGCAGATTCTGTGTGAAGTACTTTAGTCATTGGTTTATTCCATCAGTTATTGGATAAAAATCAATTTTCAGTGTGCCTTCAAACTTTGGATAGGTAAAGATCAAAATACCCCGCACAGGCGAGGTATTGAATAGTTTTTGCGTTCGATCGGCGTTGCCGTATGACGTTATCTTTCTGTCACGATCTCACGAGAGAATACTTTTTCGCAGTACTTACACTTCAATCGAATATCTTCTTTCTTTTCAAAGATCTTAAAGCTGCTTTCTACGGGCTCATTGTGAGTAATACAGTTGGTGTTTGGGCACTCAAACACATCGTTGATTTGCTCAGGAAGTTCTAGTGGTAGCTTCTTAACCACTTCGTAATCTTCGATTTGGTTTACCGTTGCGTGAGGTGCGTAAAGTGCTAACTTGCTCGCCTGTTCTTCAGTGATAAAAACATTCTCTATCTTGAGTAAGTCTTTGCCGCCTAGAGCAGAAGATGGCAGGTTTAGGCCAATGGTTACTCGCTGATTTGAGTTATGCATGTCGAACAGTTTGAGTACCTTGATCCCGATGTTGGCTGGGATATGGTCGATAACCGTTCCGTTCTTGATTGCTTCAACTTTTAATTGAGTCTCTTTAGACATGATATCTCTCCTCTACAGCGTTTCGTTAAGAACAAGGGCTAGCAGTGCTTCACGTGCGTAAACACCGTTCTCTGCTTGCTGGAAGTAGTAAGCGTAAGGTGTTTTATCGACATCGACAGTAATTTCATCAACACGAGGAAGAGGGTGAAGAACCTTTAGGTTATCACGTGCATTTTCCAGCATCGGAGCAGTCAGGATGTACGCTGATTTGATGTGCGCGTATTCCGATTCATCGAAGCGCTCTTTTTGAACTCGAGTCATGTACAGAACATCCAACTCTGGAATCACATCTTCCATGTCTGTCAGAAGTTGGTACTTGATACCCGCTTCATCAAGTTCTTCGCAAATGTAGTCTGGCATCGCCAGTGCTTCTGGAGCAACGAAGTAGAAACAGATGTTGTCGAACTTCGCTAGTGCTTGAGTTAGCGAGTGAACTGTACGGCCGTACTTAAGGTCACCAACGAATGCAACGTTAAGGTTGTCGAGGCGGCCTTGAGTTTCGGCGATAGAGAACAGGTCTAATAACGTTTGTGTTGGGTGTTGGTTTGCTCCGTCGCCCGCGTTAATAACAGGTACACCGTTAGAGAACTCAGAAGCTAGACGCGCTGCGCCTTCTTGAGGGTGGCGCATTACGTAAGCATCAACGTATGAAGAGATAACCTGTACTGAGTCCGCTAGCGTTTCGCCTTTCTTCGCTAGTGACGTGTTACCACCACTGTCGAAACCAATCACATCACCACCGATGCGCTGAATAGCCGTTTCAAAAGAGAGACGAGTTCGCGTTGAAGGTTCGAAGAAGCAGCTTGCAACAACTTTGTTCTTGATGAGTTCTGGGTTTGGTTCAGCTTTAAGTTGACCTGCCGTTTGAACAATTAATTCTAGCTCTTCACGAGAAAGCTCTGGAATTGAGATGATGTGCTTTTGATAGAGCGAATTCGCCATGATCTTCTTCCCCACAATAATGTATTGGCCATAAAAAAGCCCCCCATAATGGGAGGCTTTAAAAAAGTGCTGAAAAGCAGAATAGACGGCCTGGCAAGCATGCTAGCTTGCGAGCAATATTTGGTGTCTTCACAATTTTATTATGTGTTTTCACAATATCATTATGTTTTATCACAACATTGCTTGGCGTCATTTTCACTACTCTCAGACAAATTGCCGAGAATTATACGCTTTCAATTTGTGAGCGCAAGCGATTACATCAAGCTTTGTTTACTTTCATTAGTCTCTATTGGCCAAGTGTCGCGACCATTACTGCTTTGATGGTGTGCATGCGATTCTCTGCTTCATCAAACACAATTGAGTAGTCGGACTCAAATACTTCGTCTGTTACTTCCAAACCGTTCATTCCATATTTGTCTGCGACTTGCTGGCCGATCACGGTTTCATTGTTGTGGAAAGCTGGCAGGCAATGCATGAACTTCACTTGAGGGTTACCTGTGAGCTTTATGACATCCATATTCACTTGGTAAGGTGTCATCACAGCCACGCGTTCGTCCCAAGCTTCAGGTGCTTCACCCATAGAAACCCAAACATCGGTGTAAAGGAAATCACAACCTTTTACGCCTTCGGCAACGTCTTCAGTCAGCGTTATTTGTGCACCTGTATTTTGCGCAATTGCTTGGCATTCTTCGACAAGCTGTTCTTCTGGCCAGAAAGCTTTAGGTGCAACAAGGCGAATATCCATACCCATCTTCGCGGCACCGACTAACAGAGAATTACCCATGTTGTTGCGTGCATCGCCTAGGTAAGCAAAACTGATTTGATGCAGATGTTTACCGCGACCATGCTCAAGCATAGTGAGGAAATCAGCCAAGATCTGAGTTGGATGGAACTCATCAGTAAGGCCATTCCACACTGGAACGCCAGCATAAGCGCCAAGATCTTCGACAATACTCTGGCCAAAACCACGATATTCAATACCATCGTACATACGACCTAATACACGCGCGGTATCTTTCATTGATTCTTTTTGACCAATCTGAGAACCAGAAGGGCCTAAATAAGAGACTTGAGCTCCTTGATCAAAAGCAGCAACCTCAAAGGCACATCGAGTTCGAGTTGATGCTTTTTCAAAGATCAAAGCGATGTTTTTACCGTTAAGCTTTTTTTGCTCTGTACCTGCATACTTAGCCTTTTTAAGGTCAGCAGACAGGTCGAGTAAAAACTGAATCTCTTTAGGAGTAAAGTCGAGAAGTTTTAGAAAGTTACGATTGCGAAGATTAAATGCCATCTCTCGCTCCTTGGGTATATAGAATCAATGAAGAACTTAGTTAAACATAAAAATGCTATATTTGTGAATAGTTATTTTATTAATTTGATAAAAAAGGCCAGTACAATGGTACTGGCCTAGATAAGTTATGTGTTCGCTTTACTGAACTACTTGAGTTAAATACCGTCTCTTTCTATAGGACAGCTCATGCAACGAGCGCCACCACGACCGCGACCCAGTTCATTGCCTGGAATTGTCAGAACTTCGATGCCTGCTTTGTCGTATTTCTCATTGGTGTAAACATTACGCTCATAACCGATAACCGTACCCGGTTTCACCGTCAGTACGTTGTTAGCGTCATTCCACTGTTCACGTTCAGCTTCGTAGTTATCACCACCAGTTGTGATGATCTTCAGTTGATCGAGATCCAGTGCGCCTTCAATCGCTGTTAGGTAGTTTTCAGCTTTCTCTACTCGCATTTCGCCATTTTCTTTTGGCGTTAAGCGCCAGGTGTCTAAATCTTTGCGAACGATCTCTGGATAGACAGAGAATGTGTCGATATCCATGTGCGTCATGACCGTATCAAGGTGCATACAAGAGCGGTGCTTCGGTAAATCAATCGCAATCACTTCTTTAGCTTGACCGGACTTGAATAAACTCGCAGCTAGGTTTTCGACACCTTGTGGCTTGGTACGCTCTGAAATACCGATAAGAACAGCGCCTTTACCGATTACCAGTACATCACCACCTTCAATATTGGCGTTGTCGTAATGAAGATCTTCATCACCGAAGTACTTAATGAAATCTTGCCCCGCGAATACAGGGTGCCAGCGATATATTGCTCGCAAGTGATTCGTTTCTCGTTGACGAGCAGGCATCATCATAGGGTTAAGAGAGACACCGCCATAAACCCAGCAAGAAGTATCGCGGGTAAATAGATGGTTAGGTAGCGGCTCAATAACGAAATCAAGTGGGCGGTGCATCTTCGGTAGCATTGAAGAAGATTTAATAGGAAGCTCAGAATAGGCTAAACCACCAAGTAGGATCGTCGCCAAGTGCTCATTGTCCATTTGAGCAAGGTACTCTCTTAAATCACGTGCGAATGTAGGGCCGTAACGGAAATCAGAGATTTGAGTATTAAGCAGCCACTCACGAGCTTGTGCTACAGCGAGTGTCTCAACCAGTAGGTCATGCAGTAATAACACTTCAACGTCTTGGTTACGAAGTGTTGTCGCAAAGGCATCGTGTTCTTCACCTGCTGCTTCTACTGCAAGTACATCATCAAAGAGTAGCTCATGACAGTTAGAAGGGGTGAGGTGGGTGAGTGCCCTTTCAGGCCTATTTAGGAGAACTCGTCTTAATTGACCGACTTCGGAGCCAACGTACAGCTTACTCATTTTGCATCCTTACTATTAATCCAGCGTCTATTTATGACAAGCTTGTTCGTAATATGCAAGTTTTGAAACTTGTGTAAAGGTTATGTTATTTTGATATTTTTGGTTTTAAATGCTGAGTTGTTTGGGGTTTTTGATATTAAAATCCAATCGAAAGGCTGAGTTCTGAAACAAACTTTTTGCGGATCTATGCTCAAATTTCAGTGATTCGATAATCCACTTTGCTTGGTTAACATGATTTTTCATTCAAAATTTATGCAGTTATTTACTTTTAAGTGCGGTTTTATGCACCACTCAAGTGATCTACCGTATGCATCTGATATGACTAACCACTCAACTTTGAAGGAGTAAGACTAAAAGTAACAATAAAAATGAAATGCTAAAACACGCGATGGTTAATAATATGTTGAAAATTTGTTTCTGTGATTTTGATTTCACTTTTTAATTGATATCCCTTCTGTTATCTAGCGATAAACTTACTCTTCTGCGCCTGATCTAGGTGGCTTTTCTAGGCGATCCGTGCCATATTTCGTGGCAATCAAATTTGATCTTTTCATAGTCAACACTCTGGAGCAGACACATGTCTCACGAAGATGAATATCTATCAGTAGCGGAATTAATTGAATTTCAAAAAGGAGAGACTCGCGACATCATTGAAGCACTAATCGAAGATGGTAGCGATCCTGAAGCTCTATACGATATCGAGCATCACCTATTCGCTGAAGATTTCGCAGTACTTGAGAAAGCCGTTGTTGAAGCATTCAAAATGGGCTTTGAAGTGCTTGAAGCTGAAGAGACAGAAGACGAAGATGGCAACAAGCTACTTTGTTGTGATGCAACGATGCAGTGTACTCTGAACGCAGAAGCGATTGATGAGCAAGTTGAGAAGCTTGTAAACCTTGCAGAGAAGTTTGACATTATCTACGACGGTTGGGGCACTTACTACGAAGGTGAAGATGCTATCTACCCTGACGAAGATGATGAAGACGAAGAGTAATCTCTCCCAGTTTTAAAGAATGCCAGCCTTGAGCTGGCATTTTTTTGTCCTCAGAAAAATAAATGTCTTTATATGCATTCATTCATTATAATGCGGTCAAAATTGATCTAGCTCAAGGAATGACATGCGGCTACCTCTCGATGGTCTTTGGCAAATTTCGCCACTGACGGATCTCTCTATCCCACAAGATGACATTACCTTTCCTGCTCCATTAAGCTCAAAGCTCCCTAATAGCTTGAGTGAAGAGGAAATCGCAGAGCAAGAATGGCACCTGATGCATGACATCGAAGTGGATGATGCCATGTTGGCATGCCCATTTGTTGAGCTAGTCGTCGCAGGCGTTGACTACTTTGCAGAAGTGCGACTCAATGGCGTTGCCGTGTTTGACTGTGATGGCAGCGAAGCCGAATATCGCAAGGACATTCGTCCTTATATGCAGCCTGGTCGAAATCGTTTTGAGATCCTTTTCCTTGAAGAAGAGGAGAGCCTGTTGCTTGAAGAGGATATGGATGACTCTATCTCTTCACAGGTCGTCGCTAAATCAGATTCTCGTATCGGAATCTGGCAAGCTCCATATCTGCAGTTCGTTCGTCACGTCAAGCTTGAGCAAGTTGTCACCGAGCAAATCTGGCATCACGGTGGTGGGTGTGAGTTTAAAGTAGATGTTATCTATCAAACGCTAAAGCCGGGGTTAATATCTGCATCAATCAAGTTTAATGGTATGACTCTCGTGATGCCGATTGATGTGCGAGCAGAACATACGGGTGTTGTGTTTCAGGTTGAGGCTCCACTGGTATTTAACCTTGAGAAGCCCAATCCTAAGCATTTATATCAGTTAGAAGTGGAACTCGATGGGCAAAAAGAGAGTTCTTTCGTAGCCTTGAATCCAGCCTCTTGCGTGAGTAACTTTTTGCGTAACTAGCGGTTATTCAATTAGCCCGTTACGTAATGAATCAATTTGCTCACTCGCTTGTCATCTAATGAACTGCCAACGCTAACCCTATTTCAAAAACACATTATAGCGTTTTGGCCATGACAACCTCACAAGCGTCATGGCCTGTTTCTCCCCAAGCTGAATCAAGGTGTTCAAAGCCCAATTTTTCGTAAAGTTTAACGGCGGCATTAAGGCATTCGGTCGTTTCTAGATACATATGTTGATAACCCAGTTCCTTAGCTTTCTCCATCGACATATTAACCAACTTCTTCGCTAAACCTTTGCCTCTGGTTTCTGGCAAGAAGTACATCTTTTGCAGTTCACAGACTTCTGGCATACCTGCTAGTGGTGCAAATCCACCACCACCAACAACCTTTCCATCAAGTTCAATCACCCAATATTGAGATCTTTCATTGTTATAAACACTGAACATGTCTTCTAAGGTGGGATCAGCCACACCATAACCTTTATCTTCAGTTAGCCCGTTTTCATAAGAGACTTGGCGAATCACATTGGCCACTACGATGTTGTCCTGCTGTTGTAGGGGGCGAACCACCACATCTATTGAAGCGTGGCTTTGTTGCAGTGCTTTAAGGTAGTGCTCGATTCCCCCCGAAACTTGTTGAGTTTCCGCTTCCGTTAAACGCTCAAGTACCGAGTCATAAAATTGATTTTGTTGATTGTGAAGTTTGGCAAGAGTGTTTTTCCCTTGCTCTGTTACTGAAGCCACAACACTGCGCTTATCGCTGGGGTGTGGTGAGGTTTGAATTAACGAGTTCTTCGCTAGATTGTTGACTGCTCTACTGGCGTTGGACTTATCAATATTGAGCTTATCCGCTAATTGGTTCACGGTTAATGGCTGCTGTTCTAGTTCAATCAGTGTATGAGCTTGAATCGGAGGTAGGGCAATAACACCACAATCTTTGTCGAGCATTCCAAACTGTCGAACGAGTTGACGTGATAATTCTCTAAGTTGTGCTGAAGTCATGTTGCCTCTCAATATAGTTGCGATGTACAACTATAATTTAATTGCGAATCGCAACCATGTCAACAGTAAACTGTTTAGGTTAAGCATGTTGGTGCAAACAAAACTGTGGTTGTGCTGCTTTGCTTTCTGCTTTTCGTAACCACACCTTCTCATGGAAATAGTAAGCCACAGTATTCAAAGCGGGTTCTGACGTTGCCATCACACCACCAACAAAGGCGTCGCCAGTCAATAAATAGACAACGGTAAAGGCAACACTAAAGTGGATAGTAGCGAAGCTTGCTGTTTTTAACTTTGTCATCCACTGACGAGCTTTAAGCGCTGGAACTTGAGCCCACGCCTTTTCATGAAAATAGAAGGCGACGGTATTCACAGAAGGCTCAATCATAGCGATTAAGCTACCAATTAAGATGTCGCCAGTTAGTACGTAAGCGACACTAAATGCGATAGTAAAATGTAATGCAGCAAAGGTTAGTGTCTTTTTCATGATAATTACTCAGTCGTTGTGTTGTTTCGATAGAACTATTATTGAGAATTATTATCATTAAATCTAATGGGAAGTTAAGATTGTTTTGATAGGCAAAAGCTATCAATAAGCTGGAGTGAGGTTGATTGGACTGGAACTTAGGGCACAAAAAAAGGCTGACCATGAAGGCCAACCTTTTTGTCTAGAGCGGGAGGTTCGAAACCTCCTCGTTCATTCAGTTTTAAAGAGCAGCGATTGTCGCTTTTTGCTCTTCTAGCTTAACAAGAGTTTCTTGGTAGCCTTCAAGCTTTTCACGCTCTTTCGCGATAACCGCTTCTGGTGCTTTAGCAACAAAACCTTCGTTACCTAGCTTACCTTCGATACGCTTAATCTCACCGTGAGTCTTCGCTACTTCTTTATCTAGACGAGCAAGCTCAGCATCTTTGTCGATAAGACCCGCCATTGGGATCATCAGCTCAGATTTGCCAACAAGTTTAGTTGCACAAGCTGGAGTCGCTTCGCCGTCTGCTAGAACTTTAATATCGTCTAGCTTAGCTAGAGAAGTAAGAACGATCTTATTTGCTTCGATACGAGCTGCATCTTTCTCATCAGCGACTTTGATCATTACTTCTAAGCCTTGGCTTGGTGCAATGTCGTATTCCGCACGTAGGTTACGGATAGCTGTGATGAAAGTTTTAACCCATTCGATGTCGTCAACGATCTCAGCATTGAAGTTAGCTTCATTAAACTGAGGAAGCGCTTGAGTCATGATGGTCTCGCCTTCAACGCCGTCTACTAGCGGCTTAACGCTTTGCCAGATAGATTCAGTGATGTAAGGAAGAACAGGGTGAGCAAGACGCAGAGTCTTCTCTAGAACCGTGATAAGCGTGTAACGAGTCGCTTGTTGTTGAGCTTCAGTACCCTTCCAAAGAACAGGTTTAGTTAGCTCTAGGTACCAGTCACAGAATTGGTTCCAGATGAATTCGTAAAGCGTGTTTGCTGCCATGTCTAGACGGTAGTTGTCTAGATGAGCGTTAAATTCTTTCGCTGCAACTTCAAACTGAGATTCAATCCACTTGTCTGCTAGAGAGAATTCCATGTTTGCACGGTCTTCAACAGACAGTGACATGCCACAATCGTGCTCTTCTGTGTTCATCAGTACGTAACGGCTTGCGTTCCATAGCTTGTTACAGAAGTTACGGTAACCTTCAAGACGCTTCATGTCCCAGTTGATGTCACGGCCAGTTGAAGCCATAGCAGCAAGAGTGAAACGCAGTGCATCAGTACCGTATGGTTCGATACCATCTTCGAAAGTCTTACGTGTTGCTTTTTCGATCTTAGCAGCCAGTTTAGGTTGCATCATGTTGCCACAACGCTTTTCTACTAGCTCTTCAAGGCCGATGCCGTCAATCATATCGATAGGGTCAAGTACGTTACCTTTCGATTTAGACATCTTGTCGCCGTTTTCATCACGGATAAGGCCCGTCATGTAAACTGTTTTGAAAGGTACTTGAGCCTTGCCGTCTTCGTCTTTCACGAAGTGCATGGTCATCATGATCATACGAGCAACCCAGAAGAAGATAATATCAAAACCAGATACTAGTACTTCTGATGGGTGGAATGTTTTCATTGCTTCAGTATCTTCAGGCCAGCCTTGTGTGCCGAACGTCCAAAGTGCAGAAGAGAACCATGTATCAAGAACGTCGTTGTCTTGCTTAAGAACAATTACCGGTGAAAGGTTGTTCTTTTCACGAACTTCTTCTTCAGTGCGACCTACGTAAACTTTACCATCGTTGTCGTACCATGCTGGGATACGGTGGCCCCACCAAAGTTGACGAGAGATACACCAGTCTTGCACGTCACGCATCCACGCGAAGTACATGTTTTCGTACTGCTTAGGTACGAATTGGATCTCACCATCTTCAACGGCTTTAACAGCAGGAGCAGCAAGAGGCGCTGTACGTACGTACCATTGGTCCGTCAGCATTGGTTCGATAACCACGCCACCACGGTCACCGTAAGGAACGGTTAGATCGTGATCTTTGATTTCTTCAAGTAGGCCTAGCTCTTCAAATTCAGCAACCGTTGCACGACGAGCGGCAAAACGCTCCATACCTTGGTATTTTGCTGGAAGCTCTGTTGAGTACACATCGCTTTCTTCACCGTTCGTTGTGAAGATTTCTGCCGCGTCACGGATATCACCGTTGAACGTTAGGATGTTGATCATTGGTAGGCTATGGCGCTTGCCCACTTCGTAATCGTTAAAATCATGAGCTGGCGTGATTTTCACACAACCCGTGCCTTTATCCATGTCAGCGTGCTCATCACCTACGATAGGGATAAGACGATTTACGATAGGAAGCAGGATTTCTTTGCCGATAAGATCTTTGTAGCGAGGATCTTCAGGGTTAACTGCAACGCCTGTATCACCAAGCATGGTTTCAGGACGTGTAGTTGCAACGACAATGTAGTCTTTGCCATCAGCGGTTTTAACACCATTCGCTAGTGGGTAGCGGAAGTGCCACATGAAACCTTTTTTGTCTTTGTTTTCAACTTCAAGATCAGAAATTGCAGTGTGCAGTTTAGGATCCCAGTTTACTAGACGTTTACCACGATAGATTAGGTCTTCTTCGTATAGGCGAACAAATACTTCTTGAGTCGCAGCTGATAGGCCGTCATCCATAGTGAATCGCTCACGATCCCAGTCTACAGATGCACCAAGACGACGAAGTTGTTGAGTGATCGTGCCACCTGATTCGCCTTTCCATTCCCAGATCTTGTCGATGAAAGCTTCACGGCCGTAGTCGTGTTTTGTTTTGCCTTCTTCAGCAGCGATCTTACGCTCAACAACCATTTGAGTTGCGATACCAGCGTGGTCAGTACCCACTTGCCAAAGCGTGTTTTTGCCTTTCATACGTTGAGCACGGATAAGTGTATCCATGATCGTATCTTGGAACGCGTGACCCATGTGTAGGCTACCAGTGACGTTCGGTGGCGGGATCATGATGCTGTAAGCTTCTTTTGATGTGTCACCGTGTGGCTTAAAGTAGCCTTTCTCTTCCCAAGTCTTATACAGAGCTTGTTCGATTGATGTTGGGTTGTATGTCTTTTCCATAGTGCTCTTATAACGGATACTGTGAATGGTTAATCGTGGTCAAACTTCATAAGTGAAGCTTCTTGAATCTAAATCCAAAGATAGCTTTAACTATGAGGTTTGACTATGGATGTTGAATCTCGATAGTTTGTAGCTGATATCCAGCCTGACGGTAAATTTTATACCTTTCTCGAGCGAGTTGCTTAGCTTTTTCTTCGCAAGGAACGAAGTCTATCACCTGAGCAAAGGCGTTCGCAAAGGTTGTATGATTATCGGCCAGATTTATTACCAATTGGCGGTTCCAATTAGGTTTGATTCCTTGATGGCCTATCTCAATATTCGTTGAATATTTTGGACCTTCGCCAACCAAGTTGTGCGCGATAAATTCAGTAGGCTCTACCTGCCAAAAAACTTCAGCGATACGCTCAGCATGAACTTTATCGTTACAGTTGAGATAAAGTTTAGCGCCTTGTTTTGCAAAATGCTGAGCAAGAAACAACACGTAGTGAGCAAAACCCTCTTCGCCGGCTTGTGGGCTGTCTGAAGACACAATGTAAAATGTGGCAGTCTGCATACTGAATACTCGAACTTGGAATCGTGGAAACCAATGTTACTTGGTCAACAGGAGCTAGCAAATAACGCTTATTAAAAAAGGGCCCGTAGGCCCTTTTCATTATTTAGAAGATTGCTCTTCAGTCTCATGGCCGCTGCGGTTCAATAAGAATTGGACTAGCATTGAGACAGGACGACCTGTCGAGCCTTTCGCTGCGCCTGACTTCCAAGCTGTACCGGCACTGTCAATGTGTGCCCAGTGGTACTTTTTAGCAAATTTAGATAAGAAACATGCTGCTGTGATTGTACCAGCAGGTCGGCCACCGATATTTGCCATATCTGCAAATGGACTCGTTAGTTGCTCATGGTATTCATCGGCCATTGGCATGCGCCATGCTCTGTCACTTGCTTGCTCAGAAGCATTCACTAACTCGTGAGATAGTGGGTTGTGATTAGACAGTACAGCACTGATGTGGTGACCTAACGCCATCACACACGCGCCAGTGAGTGTTGCTACATCGACAACACAGTCTGGTTCAAAGCGTTCAACGTAAGTAAGCGCATCACATAGAACCAAGCGACCTTCAGCATCCGTGTTTAACACTTCAACTGTTTGGCCTGACATGGTCGTTAGGATATCACCTGGGCGGTAAGCATTGCTGCCTGGCATGTTTTCACAACCTGCTAGGATACCAACTACATTAATCGGTAGGTTCAGTTTAGCTAGTGCCTTCATTGTACCGAATACAGAAGCCGCACCACACATGTCGTACTTCATCTCATCCATACCTTCACCAGGCTTAAGCGAAATACCGCCTGAATCGAAAGTAAGACCTTTACCGACTAGAACAATCGGTTTTGCATCTGGGTCAGCAGCACCTTTATATTCCATGATAGACATCATAGATTCGTTCTTAGAACCACGGCCTACCGCTAAGTATGAAGTCATACCCAGCTTTTCCATCTCTTCTTCGCCAATGATCTTAGTTTTCACTGTCTCGTAATCATCGGCCAAGCGACGAGCTTGAGAAGCAAGGTAAGCAGGATTTGCGATGTTAGGTGGCATGTTGCCTAAATCTTTAGACGCTTTCACACCTGAAGCAATCGCAAGACCGTGAGAGATTGCTTTCTCACCAAGGCTCAATTCACGACGAGTTGGTACGTTGAATACCAGTTTACGTAGTGGACGACGAGTCTCTGGTTTATTACTCTTGAATTGATCAAAAGTGTAAAGGCCATCTTTAGTCGCTTCGACTGCTTGGCGAACTTTCCAGTAAGTATCACGACCTTTAACGTGCAGTTCAGTCAGGAAACATACTGCTTCCATAGAACCCGTTTCGTTTAGTGTGCTGATGGTTTTTTGGATAATTTCTTTATATTGACGCTCGCCTAGCTCACGTTCTTTACCGCAGCCTACAAGCAGAACACGTTCTGAAAGTACACCAGGTACTTGATGCAGTAGTAGCATCTGGCCAGGTTTACCCTCTAGATCACCGCGACGAAGCAGTGAACTAATATAGCCATCGCTAATCTTATCTAACTGCTCGGCTACTGGAGAAAGGCGGCGCGGTTCGAATACACCGACAACGATACATGCGCTGCGCTGTTTCTCTGGGCTGCCACTTTTTACACTGAACTCCATGCGTACTCCTACATCCTGAAGACAAATCGAACTAAATGTTGGATAATGGGTTCTTACTTGTTGGATCCTATAATGGAACTGACCTTAAAGAAGAACGTTAACACTTAGCTAAAAATTTAAAAAATAAAAGGTTCAACGGGAAATTATAGTGATTCAATCAAAAAAACAAGTTTTGTATAGGTAATTTGAGCGTGATTATTGTTAGATATTTGATCCGAGAGACAATCAAGAGCCAATTTGCGATATTTTTTGTTCTCTTTCTCGTGTTTCTCAGCCAAAAGTTCATCAGTGTTTTAGCCGACGCCTCTGATGGTGATATTCCAGCAAGCCTTGTATTATCGATCGTGGGTCTAAATATGCCAGCGATGGGGCTCTTGATGCTTCCACTTAGTATCTATATTGGCATTTTGCTGACTTTTGGCCGCCTTTATGCCGAAAGTGAGATTGTGGTGATGAATGCTACGGGTATTGGCAATAAATTCCTCATCCAATCAGCACTTTATCTGGCGTTGATTACCGCAACTGTCGCTGCTTTTAACTCCTTTTGGCTGTCTCCGTGGTCACAAGATAAAGTAGAACAAATGTATGAGGAAGTGGCTGCAGAGAACAGCGTCGATTTACTACCCAAAGGCAAATTTGCAAGGACTCCCGATGGTTCTTCAGTTGTGTTTATAGAGGGTATCGATGGTAATCAATTAGACAATGTGTTCGTTTCTCAAATGCGACCTCGTGACTCAGTGCTTCCTAGTGTGATGTTCTCTAAGTCGGGAGACGTAAAAGAATTGAGCGATGGCCGCCAAGTTATTGTGATGTACGATGGTACTCGTCATGAAGGAGTGCCTTCTCGCCTTGATTATAGAGTGACGCACTTTGAAGAGTATGAAGGCTTAATTGGTCAGCGTGAAGTAGAGAAGAAAGGTCGAGAGTGGGAAGCGATTCCAACTATTGATCTTATTGGAAATCAAGATAATCGTGCCAAGGCTGAATTGCAGTGGCGCATGTCACTGGTGTTGTGTATCCCATTGTTGACTATGCTCGTTGTACCGCTGTCAGCAGTTAATCCACGACAAGGTCGTTTTGCAAAAATAGGTCCGGCAATCCTGATTTATTTGACTTACTTCTTGGCAATCAGTGCAACCAAATCTTCAATTGAAGAAGGGGACATTCCTGCTGCAATAGGCATGTGGCCAATCAATGCATTATTATTGTTTGTCGCGATTGGTGCCAACTTTATGGATAGTGTGCCGGTTAGGCGTTTGAAAGAAAAATTCAAGAATAAGAGGTTGGCTTAAGCCGTGTTTAAGATTCTCGATTTATATATAGGCAGAACCATCATCGCGACCACGTCACTGGTATTGGTGACGTTTGTCGGTCTCTCTGGAATTATCAAGTACGTTGAGCAATTGCGGAAGGTAGGTCGTGGTACATACGATCTATTACAAGCGTTGTATTTCGTTTTATTGAGTATTCCTCGTGATATCGAAATGTTCTTCCCAATGGCGGCATTGCTTGGTGCATTGATTGGGCTTGGTATGCTTGCTGCGAGTTCTGAGCTTGTGGTTATGCAAGCCGCGGGTTTCTCTAAGTTAGATATTGGTTTATCGGTACTTAAGACTGCGATTCCGTTAATGGTGATAGTGACATTACTTGGGCAGTGGGGAGCTCCGCAAGCGCAGAAGATGGCTCGTGACTTAAGAACCATCTCGGTTGCTGGTGGTAGTATTATCTCTACTCAAAGCGGTGTTTGGGCTCGAGATGCCAATGACTTCATTTTCATTGTTAAAATAGACGATGATAAGCTCTATGGTTTGAACATGTGGCGCTATGATGAGAACAAGGCTCTGAAAACGGCCATATATTCAAAAGAAGTCGATTACGTTGGAAACAACGTTTGGACAATGCGCGATGTTGAGGTCACCTCTTTTGAGAATGATATTCAGGTCACTAAAGAGAGTTTACCGACTTTTTCTTGGGAAACATCGTTAGCTCCAGACAAACTCGCGATAGTGACGGTGAAACCGGAGGAGCTGTCGTTAAGTGGGCTGTATGACTATGTTTCTTATCTCAAAGCATCAGAACAAGATGCAGCACGTTATGAGCTAGCATTGTGGCGAAAGATAACTCAACCTATTTCGATAGCGGTCATGATGTTGATGGCATTGTCGTTTATCTTTGGTCCTTTACGTAGCGTGACCATGGGAGCAAGGATTCTCTCTGGTGTGATTGCTGGTTTTACTTTCTATATATCCAGCGAGTTCTTTGGGCCAATCAGCTTGGTTTACCAAATACCACCTGCTTTTGGTGCGATAGCCCCTAGCGTGGTGTTCTTCGGAATTGCCATTATGCTTTTGAGGCGGAAACTATAAATAGAAGAAAGGAAGGCATTGCGCCTTCCTTTTTTGATCTTGCTTTAAGTTCGCTTAATAGCGTTATTGTGCTTTTGGCAACACAACGACTTCGGTCTTTGCCCAGATATCGTGAAAGCCACGTTTCTGAGGATCGAATGGAACACATAAGTTTGCAAGTCCAAACCCCGATGTACCTAAACGTATTAGCGCTTGAGTTATTGTGATCGCAGAACCATCTTTGTTTTGAACTCGTAGCTTCCAAGCTCTCATTCCCAGAGTTTGACCTGCTCTGGTCCAGAAGAAGACAAAGAAGTAAACCCAAACGACGACTAAGTAAAAAGTATACGCAGGGCTCCAAATCGGATGATTAGTCAAGAAGTCACTGACATCGGCATACCCGCCATGGTTAAAAATACCAAGAGCCATGAGTGCGTGCAGTAGAGCAACAATGATGCCGGCAGCCATCATTTCAATAGCGATTACAATGAGTGCGTCATAGAACAAGGCACCAAATCGGCGCATTACTCCGGCTGGTGGCAGAGTGTTTATTGATGTCATGGTGTTATTACTTCTTTAAAAATTGAGGCGTCAGAATATAGTTTAAGGCCTAGCCTGAAAAGAGACATGACGCACAGCTTATGACTTAGTGGCGAAATTATCGGCAAACACACATGAATTCAAGTTTTTATACTTGCCACATCAGTTCGCATACGTATAATGCCAAACATCGAAAGGGCGATGCCCCAAGATAATGCCGGTATGGTGAAATTGGTATACACGACGGATTCAAAATCCGTTGCCTTCGGGCGTGGCGGTTCAAGTCCGCCTACCGGTACCATATTTAAATGATAAAGCCTCGACGAAAGTCGGGGCTTTGTTATTTCTGAATCCCCAAAAAGAAAAAAAGCGCGAGGGGTATGCCTCGCGCAAACTACTACATGGTGATAGTAGGAACAGTCTATAGAGCTGTGAACAAGGTTTTCTGTGTATTTGGAGTCCACTCGGCTTGTGATACATGTGGTACGTTTACTAGGTAACGTAAACCTTGATATGTCACTACATCACTTTCCTCATAAGCAACGTTTAGCGTCCAATTGGTTGCTGGGTCGGCATTAGTCCAAAGGCTAGAGGTTGAAGATGGCGCCCAGTCTTGTTGTGCAACGTGTGTCGTTACGGCTTTGTAAACGGTGCCTGAGTGAGTGACGTAATCGCCAGCTGCGTAAGCGCTGCCAACTTGCCAAACCGGAGTGTAGTTATCCATGGTGTCGAAGACATATCCTGCTTCTTGAGCTATTTGAATGAACTTAGCTAACTTAGGTAAATTTTTGGTTGCTCCCATACCTCGTTTACCATCTTCAAATAAGAATTCATGCGTTAACACTATCACTTTGTCTGCGTGTAACGGCGTACCACAAGGAAATTCTTGTGCTTTGGAGTTGATAGGATTAATGGTAGTTGGTGCACAACTATTAAGTGCTGCATTAACATAGGTAAGGAATGGTTTTGCTTCTGTTAAGCTGTTTGCTGGCATCGCTATACCCCAGTTCTCAGGTGCCCAGTCTAAGTCCCAACCATGGGTTTGGTATCCATTATTCGCTAAGATGTTTTGCACTTCAATCGAGGCCTTAACGCTGTTTGAAGGGTTTTCAGTGTCACAGAATTAACCAGGCTCCCAAGGTTTAAAATCATCAGATGTTGCACATAAACCATCTGCCTTAAAGTTCTTTGTTACACGCCAGCCATTGGTGTAAGGCAGTCGAGCAAATTCCTCTCCACGATAGTTTGGATAGCTGTTGATACTTGGTAAGTATCGTTCTAACACGGCTAAGTTTTCGGTAAAAGTACCCGCATCATGAGCAGGATCTTGGTAAGAGTTGATTTGATGGTCGCCGGTTGAATTACACTCTGCGCCACTGTTAGGGCCAAACTCTTCAACACAGTTATGAATCATGTGTGCGTAACTGTGGTTAGCCACGATATGCCCCGTATCAAGAGCAAGTTTTAAGGCCTCTAAAGCACGATCTTCATTTTCATCACCAATGCCATCTAAATGCCAAGCATTAAAATAAAAAGTACCTTTAATACCTTGTTCATTCAGCACATTAATTACATCGATAGATGCATTAATAGGGCCGTCATCGAAGGTTAAATATATGGTACCTATTGGTGCTTCTTGGGCATGAGAAAATTGAGATAGGGCAGTGCCTAAAAGTGTAATTATAGCCAGTTTGTTTAATTTCATTTTATATTCCTTAGTGGAAATTAATTATGACGTTGTCAGAAACAATATATTGATAGTTATAAGTATAGGTTGTTGCTTTTAATTTCTTTCTGGCTTTTATCCTAGACCTAAATAATTAATAAAAAATAGGCCGTATTTTCTAAAGTGGGATTCAGTTCACGAACAATGCAACCGGTTGCGCTTTTTTGCGTTGGTTATTTTTGCTACAATTTTTGCAGGTTGAAATTTACACAATGGGAGTAAGGCTATGAAAAAGATCCTTTTATGCTGTAGCGCAGGAATGTCGACCAGTATGCTGGTTAAGAAAATGGAGCAAGCAGCTGAAAAGCAAGGAATTGTATGTGAGATTAACGCTTTGTCTGTGAACGCGTTCGATGAGGCTATCAAAGAGTACGATGTTTGCTTACTTGGTCCTCAGGTTCGTTTCCAGCTAGAAGAACTACGTAAAACCGCACAAGAGCATGGTAAAAATATAGAAGCGATTTCCCCCCAGGCTTATGGAATGATGAAAGGGGAAGAAGTACTACAGCAAGCTTTAGATCTGATTAACTAATTCAATAATTTTAAATATAAATAAGAGTACCACTGAATATTAATATTTGGTGCGGGATTCTTTTGTCTGAAAATAAGGATGGACTCTATGAAGCTTTATGATGCGATTATAGGAATCGTCGAAAAGCATATAGCCCCAATAGCGGCTAAAGTGGGTAATCAGCCCCATGTTAGAGCAATGAGAGACGGGTTTATTGTGGCAATGCCGTTTATTATTGTCGGTAGCTTTATTTTGATTTTTGCTTTCCCCCCATTTGAAGAGGGTACCTCGTTTACTTTAGGTCAAATATGGTTGGACTTTGCGACGACGCATTTCGATACTATTATGATGCCGTTTAATATGTCGATGGGGATAATGACCATATTTGTCTCGCTTGGGGTCGCCTATAGCTTGGCTAAAGCGTACAAAATGGATGGAATCACCAGCGCAGTATTATCGCTCATGAGCTTTTTATTAGTTGCTGCACCTGCAAAAGATGGTGCCTTGGCGATGAAGCACATGGGTGGTACTGGTATCTTTACTGCTGTCATGTGTGCTTTCTTCTCGGTAGAACTCTACCGCTTTATGAAGAAGCATAACATTACGATTCGTATGCCAGAGCAGGTCCCACCTGCAATCGCTCGTTCTTTTGAAGTTCTTTTACCTGTCTTAGCGATTTTCATTACGTTATATCCATTAAGTATTTTTGTTCAGACTCAATACGACATGCTGATCCCAGATGCGGTGATGGCAATGTTTAAACCACTGATCAGTGCTTCAAATACCTTACCAGCGATCATCGGCGCGCTGCTTGTTTGCCAATTATTATGGTTTGCAGGCATTCACGGTGCAGCGATCGTTGTTGGACTATTGTCTCCAATCTTCCTTACAAACATTAGCGTCAACATCGATGCGTTTGTTGCCGGTCAACCAATTCCAAATGTATTTACTCAGCCCTTCTGGGATTTCTACATCTTCATTGGTGGTTCGGGTGCAACTCTAGCGCTAGTCTTGTTGATGTCTTTCAGCCGTTCAGCGCACCTCAAAAGTATAGGTCGCATGAGTGCGGTGCCGGGTTTCTTCCAAATCAATGAACCGGTGATCTTTGGTAGCCCAATTGTGATGAACCCAATTTTGTTTATTCCATTCGTTTTCGCGCCAATCTTAAACGCAACCATCGCTTATTTTGCTATACATCTTGGTTTTGTTGGTATGGGGGTGGCGACAACACCTTGGACAACCCCTGCAATCATAGGGGCCTCATGGGGTAGTGGTTGGACGTTCTCACCAGTGTTGTTGGTTATTGCTCTTCTTATTCTCGACCTCTTCATTTATTTACCTTTCTTCAAAATGTTCGAGAAACAGGTGCTGGAGCAAGAGCTACCAACTAATAAAGAAACGAAAAATGCAGAAAAACCAACAGGCGAAGGCGTGACAGCCTAATGATTATCTGGGCTGTCATTTGGCAGCCCTCCTTTCTGGAGAGAAGATATGGAACAAGAATTAGTGGTAATGGAAATTATCTGTAATGCGGGCGAGGCCAGAAGCTTAAGCTATGAAGCATTGCGTCTATCTAGAGAAAAAGATTTTGCAACGGCTGAAGAAAAGCTATCCCAAGCAAGAGAATGTATTAACAAGGCGCATTTGGTTCAAACTCAACTAATTGAAGAAGATCAGGGAGAAGGCAAAGTGCCAATGACCTTAGTGATGGTACATGCTCAAGATCACTTAATGACCACAATATTGGCTCAAGAAATGGCCGTTGAAATCGTCGCATTGAACAAGCAACTTGCAGAGAAGTAGGGAAGCAATTATGTCGAGAGATGCAATCAAACTTGCCATCATTGGTGGTGGTAGTAGCTATACACCAGAACTCGTTGAGGGCGTTATCAAGCGCTTGGAATTTCTACCAGTGAAACAAATGCACTTTGTTGATATCGAAGTGGGGGCAGAGAAGCTCGAAATCATCAAAGGGTTAGCTCAGCGTATGGTTGACAAGGCTGGCGCCGATATTGAAATCAAAGCGGGATTTGATCGTCGAGAAGCCATCAAAGGTGCTGACTTTGTAATGACTCAATTTAGAGTAGGAGGCTTAGCTGCACGAGCTAATGACGAACGTATCCCTATCAAGTATGACGTTATCGGTCAAGAAACCACTGGGCCAGGTGGCTTTGCCAAAGCAATACGAACCATCCCTGTGATTCTCGATATTTGTAAAGACATTGAAGAGTTAGCGCCAAATGCATGGATGCTGAATTTCACAAACCCAGCAGGCTTAGTTTCTGAAGCAGTGAGTAAACACTCCAAAGTGAAGAGTCTTGGCTTGTGCAATGTACCAGTCTCGATGGAGATGATGATCGCTGAAATGATGGATTGTGAGCCAAAAGAATTGCAGCTTGAGTTCGCAGGTTTGAATCACTTGGTATGGGTACACAAAGCATGGCTTAGAGGGGAAGATATTACTCAAACTGTATTGGAAAAAGTCGGAGATGGTGCCAACTTCAGTATGAAAAATATTTGGGAAGAGCCATGGGACCCTGCTTTTCTTAAAGCTTTAGGTGCTATTCCTTGTCCTTACCATCGCTATTTTTATCAGACCGACGCTATGTTAGCAGAAGAGAAAAAGAGTGCTAGGGAGCAAGGTACTCGTGCTGAACAAGTCATGGAAACAGAATCTGCCCTTTTTAAGTTGTATCAAGACCCTAATTTGGACCATAAACCGAAGGAACTAGAGGAACGAGGCGGAGCTTATTATTCCGACGCGTCATTGAACCTAGTTGATTCGATTTATAACAACCGCAACAGTATTCACGTCGTTAACGTGTTAAATAATGGGGCCATTAACAGTTTGCCAGATAGTGCTGTGATTGAGTGTAGTGCAGTGATTGGTAGTTGGGGGGCAAAACCACTCGCGGTAGGGGAGCTATCTAATAACATCAAAGGTTTGCTCTATCAAGTGAAGGCTTACGAACAATTGGCGATTGAAGCCGCCGTTGAAGGCAGTTATGACAAAGCACTTATGGCGTTGACCAATAATCCGCTAGTGCCTGATATTGGTCGAGCGAAATCCATTTTGGATGACATATTGAGAGTCAATGCGTCATACCTTCCTCAATTCAAATTAACAACGTTATAGATAAGGTTGTATCGTCATGAAAGTGATTTTTAACGCAGATGACTTTGGCTTAACGTCAGGAGTAAATATTGGAATCATCAAAGCACACCAGCAAGGCGTTGTTAACTCGACCACTATGATGGTAGGCATGGATGCAGAGAAGCATGCTGTTGAGTTGGCGAAACAAAATCCAGATTTAAAAATTGGCGTGCATCTGCGTTTTACAGCGGGGCCTCCAATAACGGGGCACCCTAATCTTACTAACAATAAGGAGGAGTTTGTTAGTTACGCTGACCTGTGGAAGAAACAAGATTTCGATGCCAAGGTAGTGTATGAAGAAGCTGAAAGTCAGGTAGAGCATTTCCTTGCTTTAGGTTTATCCCTGAGTCATCTCGATAGCCACCATCATGCACACACTCACCCTCAATTACTGCCCGTAATTAGAGAGCTTGCTGCAAAGTATCGAGTGCCTTTACGTGGGAGTGGACTATGCCATGAAAGTAATTCTACTCGATATTTTTTTACTGATGAGTTTTACGACCAGGGCGTGAATTTAGATGGACTAATGAGGAACTTGCTCAGCCTAAAGGCTCAATACGATATTGTCGAAGTGATGTGCCATCCTGCAGAAATCGATAAATCTCTAATACATAAAAGTGGTTACGCATTACAGCGAGAGTTGGAGCTACAAGTACTGACCTCTTCGATACTTAAACAGGAACTTCTTCAGTGTGGTATCGCAGTCACGGATTACTCTGCACTTAGTTCTTCTTACCAAGTCGTCAGTGTATGATTTAGGCTGCCAGCGTCGACCCCCTATAATCACCTTACGATTTGCTGGTGGCCGCTTTACTTTTGGTCTCCCTTTTCAATAAAACAAGTAGTTGGATTAAGTAGTCATATGGCAAGGATTAAAGATGTCGCCGAACTCGCCGGAGTAAACCGCTCTACCGTTTCTCGTATTATTAATGGGGAGGGTAAGTTTCGAGACGAGACAAGAAAAAAAGTCGAAGCGGCCATGGCACAGCTCAATTATCGCCCAAGTGCTATTGCTCGCTCTCTCGCTACTTCATCAAGCAACATGGTTGGCTTGTTAGTGACCTACTATACAGGTGGGTTCTTTGGGGAGATGATGGAGCAAGTTCAAACTGAATTAGACACCCATGAAAAGTTCCTGATTACCGCGCAAGGCCATCATTCTGCAGATGGTGAGAGAGAGGCGATTCAACGTTTTCATGATCTTCGCTGTGATGGGTATGTGCTCCATAGTCGCTACCTTTCTGATGATGACTTACGTGAACTTGCCAAGTTGCCGACACCATTTGTATTGCTAGATCGCCATGTAGAAGGTATTGAAGAACGATGTGTTACGTTTAATCATTATGGTGCGAGTCGTATTGCTGTAGAGCACCTTATAACAAATGGTCACAGAAACATTGCTTGTATTATGGGACCTTCACAACGGCATAATAGTTTGCTGAGGAAGCTTGGTTATGTCGATGCAATGACAAGCGCAGGGATTGAAATTGATGAGAGTTGGTGTGAAGAAGGGGATTACGGACGTCAAAGTGGTTACGATGCAATGGCTGCTCTATATAGACGACATCAAGAAATGACCGCCCTTTTTTCTTGTAGTGAGGAGATGACGGTTGGCGCTATGCAATTTCTACATGAACATAAAATCCCGGTCCCAGAGAAAATCTCGATGGTGAGCTTTGATAGTGTTGATTTATGTGAAAGCCTTTATCCAACGGTATCAGCAGTACATTTCCCTATCAGTGATATGGCTAGAGCCGCAGTACAAACACTTATGGGACTAGTAAAGGATCAGCAATTAGAGAACAAGCTGCTCTTTGAAACTCATTTGAAAATACGCAAAGCAGAGAGGCCCATATAGCTTCTATTTAAAGCCATACTGCACACCATCTACATGGCGTGTTTATTGATGAATTCGTTTACAAAATCTATTATTAAAAGATTATAAAGAAAAGTCAGTAGTGGAAAAGTGGCAGACATTAAACTTACAGTAGATCGCATCCAGCCCGGCCTACATATACGACTCCCCCTAAAATGGAATGAACACCCATTTTTATTCAACAGCTTCAAAATAAAAGATGACGCTCAAGTGAAAATAATTCGGCATCTTGGGATTAAGCATGTCTATATAAATCTAAGTCAAAGCGATACTGCACCTTTACCTTCTAATCACGAGGTAGAGAAAGGGGCCGATTCAGATCTACAGATAAGCCTTGAAACTGAAAGGATGTGGAAAGATAAGCATGAACGTATCGAAACCCTAAGCTCTTACCGTCGTAGAGTCAGTCATTGTGAGAAAGAATTGTCGCAAGCATCCTCAATAATGATTGATTTACCATAAATTTCGTTGTGCGAACTAAAATGGGGGAGGTTGTACTCATCCTGTCCAGGTTTTGGTTGTGTGAGTGTCATGTGAATACTCGAAAGTTAAGCCGATACATCTAGATCTAGTTGCTGGCAACCTGAGAACAAAATAGGTACCTGTAGATCTAAGTAAGTATCAGTAACCTTCACGCTTTCAAAATCCGTTGCCTTCGGGCGTGGCGGTTCAAGCCTGCCAACAGGTACCATATTTAGATGACAAAGCCTCGACTCAGTCGGGGCTTTGTTGTATCTGGAGAGCAGAAAACGTTGCCTTGGTGGTGGCAGGAATGTCTGTCCAATCAGTCAGTCCTTATTGTGCCATTCCAAAATATTACCGTTTCCGTTCGTAATGTGACTCCTTAGTAAATTAATTATCTTAAATCAGAATGTTATCTGTCATTCTCACGTCTATTGTCTATGTTTAAAGGACTAATAGAGGAGAAACATATGCTGACAGTAACCCCTTACTTGTTTTTTGATGGTCGTTGTAGTGAAGCGTTAGATTTTTATCATAAATGCTTTGGTGGTGTTGTTTTATCGAAGCAACTCTTTAGTGATGCTCCTCAGGTAATAGAGGGGGCACAACCTAGTTGGGTTATGCACGCTGAGTTCGAAGCATTTGGTATGAAGCTCATGATGTCTGATGGCGTTAAAGCTAAAGAACTTGAAGGGAACAATCTGGCACTTTCCTTGGTTACCGAGGATACCGCGACTCAAGAGAAAATTTTTGAGAAGCTTAAACAAGGAGGGCGAATAATGACGCCACTCGCAGATACGTTTTGGGGCGCTAGATTTGGTAAAGTGGAAGATAAGTTCGGTATTCGTTGGATGGTGCATTGTGATTCTTTAAGTTGAACCTGTGAAATTGGATAGTGAAATTCCCGTGTGGTTTTATTAGAATTATAAATATAGATTATTAATCAATATTATATAAATATGGGCAGCATAAAGATTACTGTAGATCGCATCCAGCCCGGCCTACACATACGACTCCCCCTAAAATGGAACGAACACCCATTTTTATTCAACAGCTTCAAAATAAAAGATGACGCTCAAGTGAAAATAATTCGGCATCTTGGGATTAAGCATGTCTATATAAATCTAAGTCAAAGCGATACTGCACCTTTACCTTCTAATCACGAGATAGATAAAGGGGCCGATTCAGATCTACAGATAAGCCTTGAAACTGAAAGGATGTGGAAAGATAAGCATGAACGTATCGAAACCCTAAGCTCTTACCGTCGTAGAGTCAGTCATTGTGAGAAAGAGTTCGAGCGCTCGCTTGCTCGAATGCGTTCAGTAATGACAAAAATTCGTAACCGACCTATAGATGCGGTAGGAGAGGTTAAAAGTCTAGTTGATGATATTGTTGAAATACTGGCAAGTGACGATAGCGTTACCTTACATCTTATGAATGCTAAAGCTGACTTTGAAGACATTTACTTTCATACATTAAATGTCTCTGTCGTTGCGTTAATGATAGGTAAAGCTAAAGGCTACAATACTCAACAATTGAAAGCGCTTTCTTTTGCTGTTTTGTTCCATGATGTAGGAAAGATCAAAATACCAGCTGCAATACTTAGAAAGCAGAGTACGCTGACAGCACCGGAAGAGAATTACCTAAAACTTCATACGAAATATGGTGCTGATATTGTCTCTGGAATTGATGACTTTCCTGAAAGTGCCAAAAAAGTAATCGTTCAACATCATGAAATGAATGATGGCTCTGGTTATCCTGAAGGCTTAAAAGAAGAAGAGATAGATGAACTAACCAAAATAGTTTCAGTGGCTAACGCATTCGATAATCTTTGTCATGGTAAAGCGCAATCTCAACAAATGATCCCATACTTGGCATTGTCCCACTTATATAAGAACTGCAAACATCTATATAGTCAGGATAATTTGAGTCTATTGGTTAAGTTCATGGGAGTCTATCCGCCGGGTACTGTCGTGCAGCTTTCCAATGAATCAATTGGAATCGTGATTTCGGTTAATGCCAAACATATGCTTTATCCGAACGTACTGATCTATGATCCTAGCGTTCCAAGAACCCAAGCCCCGATCATTGACCTATTTACTAAAGAGATAAAAATTGTCAATGCAGTTCATCCAAGCAAGTTACCGGAGCAAGTTAGAGAATATCTAAACCCTAGGGCTCGTTTATCTTACTTTTTTGATAATGGTGAGTAGTTATCCACAGGTTCTTGTGGGTAGTTTGTTCGAAACTTGGGTTGAAAGTTGTATAAATAAGCCCTTGGTTGAAATGTCTTCACTTAACCTCTTTTTTAAATAAAAAACGTATTTAATGCTTGCCAATGAGAGCTGCATCTCTATAATGCCGCCTCACTGACACGGCAGACGCCATAAGGCTTCAGCGAAGAATGTTAGTAAGGCAACTAGCTTTAAGCGATGATTCGCTTTTACTTTTTAAAAGTAGAAATTAATTCCGAATAAGTGTTTGACACTGAGAATTAAATAGCTAGAATGGCCGCCTCTTCCTAAGTGATGTAAGTCACAACGAAGAGAAGCTCTTTAACAATTTAAACCTATCAATCTGTGTGGGCACTCGTTGATGAATA